>JAJONK010000430.1 GCA_021323355.1 Deltaproteobacteria bacterium | reverse complement strand
TAAATCTCATGCTCGGCGTGCCGGAGAAAACCGGCTTGCCGGTTTAGGACAAGCCCAGGCGCTTCTCCGCGGCGCGCGCATTGGGAACAATTCGCACCGGCCCCGGGATAAACGGCAGTAACAGACGGAACAGCCTGGCAAACAGCCAGAAAACTTTTTCTCTAGGTCCATTCCACTTCAAACCGTACGCGCTGCGCAATCGCTCGGGCAGTAATCCCGCCGTCACCACGCGAAACAGCGGCGCCGCCGGACGCAAAATCCACGGTGTTGGATAGACAATGTCATGCGCTAGAGATCGCGCGGTCGGCCCCACCGCAATCGTATTGCCCTGGATCATTTTATCGAAGTAGGCGCTGAATTCGCCCAATGACCCAGGTACGATTGCGTTAGGGATGTCGAAAAGCTCGGCGAGTTTTTTCGACTCTTCGTAGTAGCGGGCCTTTTCCTGGAGCGATAGAGGCTTGACGAAAAGATCGTAGGCCACCATCGCGGAATCGACCAGCGTCGCATGAACCCACATCAATAGCTGCGGATCACGGGCATCGTAGGGAGTGCCGCGCACTACTGCCTCATGGTCCTCGACCGTGCCGTGAACGCGCTTATGGATATCGCCAACCCGCTCGAGCGTGGCATAGGCCTTTGCGGATTCGTCAAAGCCGATCGACCACATTGCGCTCATGGTGCGCTGCAAACGGGCTAAAGGATTTTGTTGGAAGCGGCTATACTGCGCCACACCGGCGGCAACTTTGGGATGCGCGAGCTGCAACAGCAATGCGCGGCCGCCGGCTAACAACAAAGCCATCTCCCGATCGACCTGCCAAATTATGCTATGAGGTGAAAAAAGCTGGCCGGTATGATCTCGATTTGCAGCGTCGGTCTGGCTGGGCATGAGCTCTATAGCCGGTAAACGAAACTTATAATCTACAGCCAGGCACTTCGAACGAGAGTCAACAATCCCGAGAACTCAGCGTCCTGGCTTAGGTTTGTCCTTGCTCAACTCGAGCGCTTGACCGATGACTTTTTGAAACGTCTCGAACGGTTGTGCCCCGACCAAGAGCCACTCGTTGACCAGGAACATGGGCGTGCCGCGCCCGCCAAGATAAGCCGCGGTCACGGTTTCCTGTTCTACCTTGGAGTTATATTTCCCACTCGTCAGGCAACCGTCGAACTTCGCCTGCTGCAGGCTCAATTCGCCGGCATATCCCTTGAGCTTGGATTCGCTGAATCCTAACGCCGCTTGATTGGCAAAGAGCTTATCATGATATTGCCAGAATTTTCCCTGCTCGGCGGCGCATTCCGAGGCCAGCGCCGCCTGTTCGGACTGTTTCCCTAAGATCGCAAAATGGCGAAAGACGAACTGCACTGTTCCTTTTTCGAAATAGGATTTCTTGAGCTTTGGCAGGGTGTCGGCCCAAAACTTCTTACAGAAGCTGCAACGAAAATCGGAAAATTCAACGATGGTTATCGGCGCGCCCGGTGATCCCAATGACGGCCCTTTTTCCAAAGAAGCTAAGATGTCTTTCAAAGAAGAGCTTTGCGCCGCTCCAACTCGATCGGCACAGAGGCAGACGAGCCCGGCCAATAAGACGATCATCCATGACCGACAGGTAACTTTCGACATAAGACTCCGATACTCGAGCATTTCACTAGTTTAAGATATTACACCTTCTTGGTCGAACCTAAATGAAGGATCGTTGATTGCTTCAAGCCACGCTGCGATCGCCGCGATGATTCGGCGCGGGCAAAATCCATCCTGCCAGAAGCGCCAAAATCAGCGAGCCGATGCCGCAAATAAGATACAACCTATCCGTGCCGCCCTGATCGACGAGCCAACCCGCCGCCGTATTCGAGGAAATGCCGGCGATACCAAGCGCTACCATCGACAGAATTCCCTGGGCCGTGGAGCGCAGCTTTTCCGGTGCTACCGTATCCAAATACAGCGGACTGCCGAGATTGAGCCCGACCACAGTCACCCCGTGCAACGCCTGAACCGCAAACAGCAGATGATGATCCGTGATCAATGCGGAAAGAAGCCAGCGCACCCCGCCGACGAAAACGCCGAGGGTGAGTAAGCCGCGCGCGCCCAAACTCTTGAGCCCGCTGCCGGTGGAAAAGACCAGCGGGATTTCAACGATCAGCATCAAGATCCACATGCCGCGGATCATATCGAGGTCGCCACCGCGCGAGCGCACAAAAAGCGGAAAGAACCACATAGGGCCGTGCAAAAGAAAGTGAGCCACGAGCGCGAAAAATAAAAATCTTAGAAAACCGGTATTGCGCAAAAGCTCGCGCCAGTCGCCGCGCGCGGCGCGCACCCCGACTACCCCATGTTGCGGCAGGAAGAATGCGATTAGCGCGGCGGCGAATACCAGGGCAGCCGTCACCGGGAACATAACTTCCAGCCCCGGCTGGGAGACAGCGGGAGTCGCAGCCTCTAACCCATAACGCATCCGATAGCGGGAAAGAATCCATGGGAAACCAACCACCAGAATAAAAAACCCGGCTGTGCCCCACACCCGCACTCGGCCGAATGCATGGTGGCCGGCATCGCGCAGCACCGCCAGTGTCACCGACATCATCATCGGGAACAGCGCCGTTCCAGGGATCGATAGCGCTACTGTCGCTAGAAGTATGGTGTCGAAATCCTGAGCGTAGCCCAGCACTAGGTAACCGGCAGCCGTCCCAAGACTGAGAAAGGCCAGCACCCGACTGCGTGCTCCGGTGCGATCGGCCACCTGTCCCCAGAAAGGTTGCGCCGCCATGCCAATGAGCGGAGGAACCGCGAGCACCAGCCCTAACTGCGTGCCGGAAAGACCCGCGTTCTCCCGAAGATAGAGACTAAAGTAAGGGAAATAAATCCCAAGGGATGCCATGTAGGTAAACCAGAAAAGCGTGAGCGGAACCGAATGCCACATCGCAAAAGAATAACATCCCTTCCGTTGGTGAACAGCCAAGAGTCGGTTAATTTAGAAATAGACCACGAGAAAAGTCAGTGAGCTGCGAATCTCCACACACGATTCATACGATTGGCCATTCGACTCGAACCATCGGCATACTCATTAAGCTTTTAAAAGCGCACGATATCGAGATGGTTGTCGACGTGCGACGCTGGCCGGCATCGCGGCGCCTGCCTCATTTCAATCGGGAATCGCTCACTACCGAGTTGAAGACGGCAGGAATCGATTATGTCTGGCGCGGCGATCTTGGCGGATTTCGTAAACCGGCGCCTGATTCTCCGAATACCGCCTGGAGAGTCGGCGCGTTTCGCGCCTATGCCGATTTCATGTTGACTCCCACATTCCAAACGATCATGACCGAAGTGGGCGAGCTCGCAGACACTCGGCGGATCACGTTCCTGTGCGCCGAAGCCGTGCCCTGGCGCTG
>JAJONK010000429.1 GCA_021323355.1 Deltaproteobacteria bacterium | reverse complement strand
TTTACCGCGGCCTATCTTGAGCTCGTTCCTCGACTCGAACTCGTCACCAAGAAGAAGCTCGTGACCGCCGCAACCTCCATTGGTACGGGGGAGACCTCAATCCCGAATCGGCTACGACGTGGTGAACCCGTAGACGTTGTCATTGTGGCGGATGCGGTACTACTTGGATTCATCAAAGAAGGTCTGATGATTGCCGAAAGCTATACTCCCGTTGCACGCTCAGCTATCGGCATGGCGGTGCGCGCCGGAGCTCATAAGCCGGACATCAGCACCGTGGACGCCCTGACGCGCACGCTTTTGCAAGCGAACTCGATCGCCTACTCGGCCAGCGTAAGCGGGGAATATTTGGCCAACGAGCTGGCGGTGAGCGAGTCGGCGCTGTGGTCGCGCGAGGAGAGGCGGAAATCGGCTTTCAGCAGATCAGCGAACTGCTTCCCATACCTGGGATCGATCATGTGACACCGTTGCCTCCCGAGGTGCAGAAAGTTTCTGTCTTCTCGGCCGGCGTCGCCCGGAGTACCGGAGATTCGGACGCGGCTCACGCGCTGATCAAGTTCCTCGCCTCACCTGAGGCGGCCGGCGCGATCACCAAGAGCGGGTTGGAGCCAATCGAAAATCGCTGAAACGATTGTTCCAATCGTTTCCAGACGGTTAATCGCTTCGCTCCGTTCCAATCGTTCGGAGAAGTTGATTGGATGGTTGAGTACTGCGAGCCAAGTTATGGTGCACGTTTTCCTTTCGGGTGATCCGCCTACCGCTCCGGCTTGAAGCGACTGACTCGGCTCAAAATGATCAAGCGGCACGAGGTTGGCGCGCGTTCAGCGCTCGGAAGAGCTTCAAAACCGACTGCTCTTTGTCTTTGACCTCGAGCATGATGTCTAAATCGAGATCGTGGATCGTGTCATAAAACCGCAAAAACTTCCCGACATTGATTGACTTCGAGTGAGCGCCCGCGGGTCCTCCGGGCCACTGGTTTGAGTAATGGATCTTGACCCGTCCATCGCGCTTGCGCCAAGTCTTGGCGGCAAGCCCGATGATTAATCTCACCGGCAGCGCTTCGAGCGCCGGGTTCCAAACGTGATGGAAGACGTCGAATACGACCGGCACGCCGATCGCTCTAGAGGCGCCGAGCACGTCGTCGACTGTGTAGCAGCGCTCGTCGTTCTCGATTACGAGCCGAGCCCTGATCCGGGAGTTAAGTCTTTTGCAATTCTCGACGAAGCGACTGAGACTTTCCGCTTTGTCTCCGTAGACGCCGCCCAGGTGAATGACGATTTTATGGCTGTTATCGACTCCGAGCGCGTCGAGTACCGCAGTATGGTACTCGAGTTCTTTGACGCTGTTGGCAACCACTTCACGACGGGGTGAGTTGAGAATGGTAAATTGTCCGGGGTGCATCGAGACACGCAAGCCTTTGCGTGCGATAAAATCACCGAGCCGCGCGAGCTGTGACTCGAGGATCCGCCACCATGGGACCGTATTGATCGGATGCGAGCCAAATGGGATCAGGTCCGACGTGATGCGAAACAGCTCGATGCCTTGTGCCGCATTCCAATCCAAAATGGGCTGGAGCGCTTCGACGTTGGCCGCCGCCAGCTCAAGAATTTTTTCCGGGGTTGCGTTCTTTAGCCGGCAGGTGCGATTAGGCGCGTCCAGCTTAGTGTTGATGCAAGCGTAACCGATACGGATCAAACGAGGTCTCCTTAGCTATTCCGACTGCGAATCTTTTCATCCAAACTAACAAAAGGCTGTGATTGATGTAAGGCGGCTTCTAAGACTTCTCATCGAGATAACGTCAAGTTGATTATGTCTTTTTTTCTTTGCCGAAAGATGAAATAAGAGAACCAACTTGTTCGCGCCCGAATTTGCCCAACGCCGCGAGCGGTTGGTTGGAAATTCCGTCTGATGATAGAGCCGGAAGGGTCACTCACAAACATTGCTCGCAACGGAGCCATAGTGCTGTTGATACCGCGATCTACTTGCCCTCACTTATGTGTACCCGGGGAGAATGCTCGATGCGCCATCGATACGCTCCCATCGCGCTGCTAAACCCGCCGCTCGCAATCGCTAAAGCCGAACTGTGACATTACCTTTCTTTTACGGCTGGATCATTGTCGGCATCGCCATGCTCGCCGGCTTTTTAGGCTCGGGAGTGAGTAATGTCACCATGGCTGTGGCTCTCAAGCCCATCACTGAGGATCTTGGCTGGAGTCGCACCCTTATTTCCTCGGCGATCACCATCGGATCGGTGGCAGGCGGCCTTTTGGCGCCTTTGTTTGGTCCCCTCGCGGATCGACTAGGACCGCGCATCCTCCTTCCCGTCGGCGCCGCGTTAGTCGGCACATTCGTCATGTGCCTTAGCCTGACCTACGAGCCCTGGCAGTTTTACGCGACCTTTGTCCCTGCGCGAGGACTGGCTGAAACGTTGCTCACCGGTGTCGTGCCGATGACTGCGGTGACCAATTGGTTTTACTCAAAGCGGCCCCGCGCTATCGGCTTGGTCGCGCTCTCCGTGCCGCTGGGATCTTTTGTGTTGTCTCTGCTCTACCAGTTTATGATCGCAACCTATGGTTGGCGTAGCGCTTTTATGATGCTTGGCGTTGCTCTCTGGCTGTTTGTGGTTTTGCCAGGCCTGTTTTTTTTACGCCGCCAGCCGGAAGATTTGGGAGTGCTGCCCGACGGAGCCTTGCCGGTGGCTGTAAAATCCGCGCAAGCCGACCCGCACTCTGAGCCTCCCACTGCGGCCGCCGAGCAGAGCTGGACGTTGAAAGATGCCATGCGCACCCGAACGCTCTGGCTCCTGGTCGCCGCTGCCAGCTTCTATTCGCTTTCCACCGGCGGCATCGCTTTTCACATGGTGGCCTATTTTACGGACATGACTATTCAGCCCGCGCTAGCCGCCGGGGCGCTGAGCGTCATGGCCTTAACAGGAGCATTCGGTAGCGGCCTGTGGGGAGCCCTGGCGGAAAAATTCCATCCCCGCACTCTAGGCGTAGCGACCATGCTGCTTGCGGCTGCCGCCGTGGTGTTGTTGACGCAAGTGCGCGGCGTGCCGGCGGCGTTTTTTTTCTCAATCATCTTCGGATTGAGCGCGCGTGGCGGTTTTGTTCTGATGCATGTTCTACTTGCCCGTTATTTCGGACGGCGCTCGTTCGGCGCCATCACCAGCGTCCTTGAGCCCTTTCACAAGGGTGGGCTGGGCGTCGGAGCTTTGATGGCAGGATTGGCTTTCGATATGAGCGGTAGCTATCAAATTGTTTTTCTATTGTTCATCGCAAATTATCTGATCGCCGCCACCCTCACATGCGTGGCTCGCGAGCCGTCTTATGCTTCGCTGAACAGGATAGCGGCCAGCAGTTGAGCGCTGCAAAAGAGGGTTATGCTCGTATTGCTTTCCGCCCTGCTTCGCGCTTGCGATCTCGACGATTTTACGCATACTGAGACGGAGAAAGTTTCAAAAATGTCCGGCGTGATAAAAAAGGCGCAACTGTTTTAACCCTCACGAAACCCGGCGACGTTTTGCTTTACTGGCCCTGGCTGCGGCGAGGTCGGGAGTGCCCGGAACGCGCGGATGAAAAGGAAGTGCGTGAATTACGCTTGGCTCTGAGCCCGCTTAAGTTGGTGGAGAAGACCAGGAAAGATCCCCGCTCGTACCGTTGCCCGTCGTGCGGCGGGCGTAAAGCTTTCGGCGCGCGCCAATGCCGCCGCTGCTGGCGTCTTTTAGTCGGAGAATGAGCAGAGACTGATCGAGTTTTCGCTGTACAAAACGTTTTAACCTTCAAGCGTCAGACCCTGCCTTCAACACGCATCAGAGACAGTTATATCCTTTCATAATCAAGGGAGATCCCGCATCAGCCAAATTACACTTGACAGCTTCCATGAGGCTGGGTGATATTTCGCGCAGTTCGCTTTCCAATAACTGAAACAATCACCTACGCTGCTGTTAGCGCGGCAGGGTGTCTAACCTATTGGAGACCGCGCATGAGGAACGTAACTTTTTACTTAAGCCTTATCGGAGTTGTTCTTGCCTCGTTTTTCAGTTTCGAGCATTGTTCTTATGCGCAGGATTTCTACACAGGCAAGACCATCCGCATCCTCGTCGGCTTTCCGGCCGGCGGCGGTTTCGACACCTATTCCCGTACGATCGCCCGCCATATCAGTAAATATATCCCCGGCAATCCGACGGTCGTAGTGGATAACGTGACCGGAGCGGGCAGTCTGGTTGCCGCCAACTCGGTCTACAAGGCCGCCAAGCCGGATGGACTGACGATCGGCAATTTTATCGGCAACCTCATTTCGCAGCAACTTTTCGGCGGCCAAGGAATCGAATTCGATGCGAGAAAATTTGAATGGATCGGCGTGCCGGTAAAAGACAACGTAGTCTGCGCGCTGACAAAGGCAAGTGGCATCACTAGCGTCGATGCCTGGATGTCGTCAAAGACTCCGATCAAATTGGGCGGCAGCGCTCCAGGCACCACCAACGACGATAGCGCAAAATTGATCAGGGCAGCTCTCGGACTTCCGATCCAGCTGGTGACCGGTTACAAAGGCACTGCGCCGATTAAATTGGCGGCCGAGAGCGGTGAAATTGACGGCGGCTGCTGGGCCTGGGAGTCAATCAAAGTGATGTGGCGCCAGGGCCTCGATGCTGGCGATGTCAACATCGTACTGCAGGCGGTGCCCAAAGCAGTCCCTGAT
>JAJONK010000428.1 GCA_021323355.1 Deltaproteobacteria bacterium | reverse complement strand
GGAGTCAGCTCGGGAAAGCCGGCATCGACCCAGGCCTTCCAGCCCTTGCGCACGATCGGATGACGCAGGCGGTATGGCCCATAAATAACCCGATGAAAAGTGTAACCTTTGGCGCACTGGCGCGGATTCCAATTAACCGTGGCTTTGTTGCCATATAGATCAGCATAGTTCTGATAATCGTAAGTGCTGCCGAGGCGTGTCACGACCCCATTGCGGACGTACGCCCGTACGCGGCAAGCATGAGTGTCGTTGGGCGAACAGACCCAGTCGAAACTGCTATCGTATTTGTATTGATCCCGGTAGATCTTCTCCCAATCTCGATTGATCGATCGGGCCAGGGGATTTTCGCCGGCATCGGTCGCGCTGAAATAGTTCAAACAACCGGAACCGATTGCCGCTGCTCCGGTCCCCAAACCCATCCACTTGAGGAAGTCGCGTCGTGTTACGCTCAACATCTGTCTTGCTTCAGCGTCCTTCATCCTTCACTCCTCCCGTCGCTCGCGTTCAAACGGTTCCAGCGTTAACTCGAAGAGGTTCAAAACATTTTGAACGATTTAAACTGCTTGAACGTTTTGAACCCCTATTTTGCGATTCTAAGGTCCTGCCAAATGGTCACTGATTTCTTGCCGTCGCGATCGCCCGCGCTGCCGTTCCAGACCGCAAAGGCCACGGGGACGGTGGAATCCGGTGTCAGGGACACGGCTCCTTTCCCTGGGGCTGCCAGTGTTCGGCGGAACATAACCTCATAGGAACCCTGCCCGTGAACTCCGCGCGCCTCGATCTTTTGTTCGATCACCGGCCTTGCGCGCAGTGTGCCGAATCCCTGCGCGGAAAGGTCTTCAACCGCGCTCTTTCGCTGCGGATCGGAGACTATATTGCCGGCGCCCCAGCCGGTGACGAATGCCGGGTCCGATTGCAATGTCACAGCGCGGCGAGTCGGTTGCTCCACGGCCGAGCGGCTCAGGTTGGGATACGAATCGATACCGATATTCGGATAAGCTCTGTCAAGGTCCTGATAAGCAACATCCAGATCGGCCTGCCGTTCGGATTTCCACATCCAGATATTGACCGGCGCTCCACTCGCGCCCATGGCAAAAAATGGCGGATCAGCAGTCAAGGAAAACTGGATGGCCGCTGCGTCCCGGAAATCCTGGGTTCGAAGCGCGGTCTGGTCGTTGGTATCGTCGTACCAGACCATAAGAATAGCGATGTCTTTGCCATCGTGTACGGCCCGCACCGTGACTTGTTCGGGTCTGTCACTGCGCCACCAGAGCGGCATCAGGTGCAGATTCACCGGCCGCGCGCTGCGCCAGACACTTGCCTGGGGATGATCGGGAAGAGTCTTGACGCGCAAAGCTTCGATGGTGAACTTTTTCATCTCGACGCGCACGCGCTGGGTGTCGCTGGAGAGCGAGCGCACATAATTCACCAGATGCCACGCATCGTCGCCATAAGCCCAATCGCTCATCGGCATCGGGCTTCCCGGAATTCCCGCAACGATGTGACGGTAAAGCGCAATGGGATCGGGGCTTCCTTTGAAAACGCCGGCAGTAAGATCACGCGGCCGCGTGGGAAACCCTTCGTCGTCTTTTTGCTCTTGCGTGCCGTCGCCTCTTGCGGTGTCGCCGTGGCATGAGGCGCAGGCGTCCTTATATAGCTCCAGCGCGCGTGCTCTTGCCGCCGCATCGAAAGGCGGAGGCTTGGGAACTTGGATAATACCCTCACCGCCGCTGCCATCGGCTGCGGGCATTTTCTGCGCTTTTATCTCGAGCGGTTTTTCCGCAAGCGATTTGATGTAATACACCAGCCCCCATCGCTGATCCGCTGGCAAGTGTTCCCAGGATGGCATCGCCGAGCCGGGCATGCCGCGCGAGATCGTATCGAAGAGATCTTGGTCAGTCGGTACGCGATCCCAGGTCGAGACCAGTCGATACCTCGCTGCGACCAAATCGCGCGGCTTGGGATAGAGGAGATAAGCGGCTTCGCCGTCGCCGCGACCTTCATTGCCATGGCAAGCGGCGCATTGTTGCGCGTAGATTTGTTTTCCCGACGCAATCAGCTTCGGTGTGGACAGCGGCGGCTTTATCTCCGCAGTCTTACTGACCACGCTAATCAGCAGAACCACAAGCCCGAGAACCGCGAGTACAAAAAAACGTTTGATCACGTGGCCTCCAGATATTTCAGTGAAGATTGTCGTGCGTATTCGAGTATCACGTGGCGTTGAAACGCCGGCGCACCGATGATCCGTTCACCTGGTTCGATCTCGTCTCTCGCTAAAGTTTTTGGCGTAAATCATTGCTGTTTCTTACATGAGCAAAGCGAAGGCCATGAAACTTCTCCTCTGAAAATCGCGGCGCCGGATCCAGGATCTTTCCGACTTTTGAGAAGCTGGCCAGCTAGCTTTAGCAGCGATAGGAATCCACGCGCCGTCTCAAGACGCCGAACGGCAAGTCCGCGTCCGAGAGCCGCTGGTCATTTGTAGAGACTTCCCGGCCGACTGAAAAACAAGAAAACACGATGCGCAGTTGGTTGACCGCATAGGTCAAACGCATATAACAATGCAGAGAAATTATTTTGATGAACAAGGAGGGCGCGATGGCTCGACTACCAAAGGCCTATGAGGATTTCAAAAAAGCATATCCAAAAGTCTGGCAGGATTATGATCGACTCGGTGCCGCGGTTCACGATAGCGGACCGCTGGACAAGAAAAACCGCGAGTTAATCAAGCTTGCAATGGCGATCGGAGCCCGCTTGGAAGGCGCCGTGCATTCACACACCCGGAGGGCGCTCGAGGCCGGCGCCAGTGCTGCAGAAATCTACCATGTGGTTCTGCTTAGTCTCACTACACTAGGTTTTCCGCACACTATCGCAGCGATGACCTGGGTCGAAGACGATTTGAAAGACGACAAACGCCGCGAGGCGAAAGGCGAGAATCAATAAGTTGATGCCACATGCATATTTTTTACTTGGTCTCAGTTTGGTTGCACATCATGGCCGCGGTCGTGTGGGTGGGCGGCACGGTTTTTCTCGTCATCGTGCTCGTTCCTGCCATTCGCCGGCCGGAGTTTGCCGGTGTCGCCTCAGCTCTGATTCGCTTCACGGCGCTTAGGTTTCGCTGGGTCGGCTGGTTTTGTTTTGGTGTATTCATTTTTACGGGTATCGTGAACCTCGCCGCCCGCGGCATAGGCTGGCAAGAAGTGCAGTTTGGCGAGGCTCTTTCGGAAGCACGCTTGCCATAAAGCTGATACTCGTCGCCGCGATTCTGGCGATCAGCGGTTTTCACGATTTTTTTTTAGGGCCTCGAGCGTCTGCGGCGTGGGAATCCGATCCCGCTTCGGCCGAGACACTTCGCCTGAGACGGCAAGCGGTAAAGTTGGGCCGGCTCAATCTGCTGCTGGCATTGACCGCGATAGTCCTGGGCATCATGCTGGTGCGCGGCGCGCCATCGTAAGTGGCAGGTAAATTCGAAGCACGAAATCCGAAGCTCTAAACAATATCAGAGATCAAAAATCAGATGCTTCAAACAACTCGATCCGACTCTAGTTTAGGGTTTGGTACTTCGGGATTTGGATTTGTTTGGGATTTCGATATTCGGATTTCGGATTTGGTCTCGGCCAGGAAGCGATGAATATCAATTCTAATCGGGGCAGGTTCGTGCTCATTGGTTTAGCCGGGATATCACTCCTGACGGGCCTCTGGGCGGGCATCGCTCGGATGGGTTGGTTCCTGCCGGTGCCGAACAGTCAATTGGTAATGCTCCACGGGCCGCTGATGGTAGTGGGTTTTCTCGGCACGTTAATTGGCCTTGAACGGGCTGTCGCCTTGCAGCGCTGGTGGGCATATGCGGTTCCGATCTGCGCCGGCCTGGGCGCGATCGGGGCGTTAATGGCTCTGCCGATTCAAGTAAGCGCGTCTCTGGCGGCTTTGGCCAGCTTGTTTCTGATCGCAGTATTCATCACGTTGTATCGCCAGTACCCCTCTGAGCATTTCATCATCATGGCGTTAAGCGCGCTTGCCTGGTTTGTCGGCAATGCTCTGTGGTTTACAGACCCGGCGGTATTCACCATCGTTCCGTGGTGGGTCGGATTCTTGGTGCTCATGATCGCCGGCGAAAGATTAGAGTTGTCTCGGCTCAGGCAACCGACTGCGTTGATTCGCCGCGTCTTTCACGGCTGTGTCGCGATTGTGTTGATCGGACTGGCATGCTCATTGGTGAACTTCTCTACAGCCATCCGTATCAGCGGATTTGGTTTTCTTGGCCTCGCCGCCTGGCTGCTGCGTTACGATCTGGCATGGCAAAGCGCCCGTCAACCAGGCTTGCCGCGCTTCATGGCGGCTTCTCTGATCGCTGGCTACGTGTGGTTGGCGATAGGAGGAATTCTCTGGATGGTCTTTGCGCAATTCTTCAGCGCTGGACCGCGTTATGACGCGATGTTGCATGCAATTTTTTTGGGTTTCGTGTTCTCAATGATCTTTGCCCACGCGCCGATCATATTGCCGACGATCACCGGACTGGCCTTGCCGTTCCAAAATGATTTTTATATGCACGCCGCTTTATTGCACCTATCGCTGATTTTACGAATCGCGGGTGATCTTTTACCCTCGCCTCCTCTGCAACAATGGGCTGGTTTGCTCAATGCCGCGGCGATCTTACTTTTTCTGGTCAACAATGTGCGCGCGGCGATTTTGGGTGCGCGCGTCCGTTCGATTCGAAGAAGCTAATCCGTTATCGGTTGCTTTCTCGGAAACAAGAAACCGGTCGAGCTTTATTCCCAGTCATAGCAACCGGCTGCCATACGAAGGCGCCTTGGAGCGCCGCTTGCCATGTATCTTCGCGCGACGTGGCATATATCGTGCTGCCTTCTCCCGCAATGGACTTTAATCAGCGTCCTTTCATCGTCGTTTGGGAGACCACTCGCGCGTGCGATCTTGCCTGCGTGCATTGCCGTGCCGAAGCGAATTCTCAAAGAAGCGCCGGAGAGCTTACGTTCGACGAAGCGCAAACGCTTATACAAGGCATCAAAGCATTCGGCGCGCCGTATCCGCTATTTGTCCTGACCGGCGGCGATCCAGCCAAACGCTCGGATATTTTCGACATCATCGCGGCTGCCCGGGAGCAAGGGCTGCGGGTGGCGATGACGCCGTCGGCAACGCCGCTTATCGACCGGGAGACCGTGAGGCGGTTTGCCGATAATGGCCTTGTCCGCCTTGCGCTTAGTTTGGATGGAAAGGATGCGCTGACGCACGATAGCTTTCGCGGCGTCACGGGTTCGTTTAATCGCACACTGCAAATCCTTGACTGGTGTCAAGAGTTTGGTCTGGAAACGCAGATTCACACCACTGTCACCCGTCATGTGCTGGATGATCTACCGGCCATTGCGGAAATGATCGGGCAACGCGGCATCAAACTGTGGGCGCTCTTTATGTTAATTGCCATAGGGAGGGCAGCTCGACCGGAGATCCGTCGCCTGAATCTCAGCGCACGTCAGTTCGAGTCTTTTTTTCATTGGCTCTATGATTTGGCGAACTCCGC
>JAJONK010000427.1 GCA_021323355.1 Deltaproteobacteria bacterium | reverse complement strand
GAAGTACGCGTATGTGAATAGTATTTGTTCGGGAGGACTTCAGCTCGTTGATTATTACGGCGGGGAATTTGATCCCAACGATCGTAGCCTGCGCCGTATTGAGGGTCAGCGATGCTCCCGGGAGTCTCACGATAGTGGTGGAGATGAAAACTAGAATTCCATCTGACCGTTGTTGAGGGGTCCCGCCAGGTTCCTCAAGAACACGCTCGTCGTTATCTGGGAAGATAAGTTTCAACCGTCTCTCTGCGTAAGCCGGCCCCGAAACATTCCGTCGCAACGATATCAAGAACTAGCAAAGTAAGAGCGACGACTAGCATGGGCATGGCGTCTTCTAGAACGCCATGTGTCAATACACCCAGCAAACCTTTCTCTTCAAACGCGGCGGCAGGCTTAGGCGCCACGAAACGCTGTAATAGAAGGAGAGCGCGGATAGGAATGAGAGATCTTTTGCGATCGCGGTCATGCGGACGATGCGAATCAGATAGAGCAGTAGATAAACCGATGAAGCCAGTAAAATCGTTGAGCGGCAGATCATTTCGCGGCAGATCATTTCGTTCTGACCGGCGCAGCGGCGCTCGCCTTTGCGAGCCGGGCGCGGGTTTCCATTATGATTTTGCCAAGGAGGTTCTGCCCTTCGCCTCGGTAAACGCCCCAAATTTTATCGCCCCACCAATTAGTTTCCTCGAGGTAGCGGCTTCCGGTCGCCAGGAGCTTTGTCGCAAGCTCCGGATTCTGCGAAAATTTCGCCCATACGACCGCGCGCATCGTCGGCACCTTGCGAATCTCCCAGGCCGCGGTGTCATAGGGTTTGGTGCGCGACAGTTTTCGCGCCGGATCGGGTTCGAGCCGAGTGAACACGTCACGGTCCGCCACCGGATACTTGCCCGAATGGTAGGCCGCCTCCGCCGAGCCGTAGACGCGGCCGTCCCATTCGACTCTGCAGAGATAATAATTACTCAGCCAACGGTACTCGGCGACAAACCCAGCGATGGTGTTGGCGTCGTGGACCACGCCCTCGAATTTTTCGTCCCAGTTGAGATTCTTCGCCGATGGATCGGTAGTGGACGCTGCCGCCGTGGCAGGCGCCTGAGCCAAGATCAGCGCGGTCGTACTAAAGAAGAACAGCAGCGATAACAGTGGAGAGCACGAATTTACCATGAGCAGGAAAACGAATAGCGAGATGGATCGCTTATGAGAGCTATACCGTCGAACCGGCGGTTGGTCAATCGCACGAGCAGTGTGAATAGGCGTGTCGTTGCAACAAACAAATCGGTGATAATTCCGTAATTGCGGCTTCTGACGAATGGCAGGAACTTTTGGCCGGCAGTTTGGCTTCCGGAGATTTGGCTCGGCCGGTATACTCAGAGAACTCGATCACTGCTCAAAGCCGCGGTATCTCTTTCTCTGTGTCAGCCGATTGACGAAATGCTGCGCTTGTCTCGCGAGGATATGAGGATAACCAGGATGAGACCGACGTCCAGCACGGGCATAACGAATTCCAGATAGGCATGGAGCAAGCCGCCCAGCAGAGCTTTCTCTTCGAACGAGCCGGCAGTCACGCGCCATGAAATGCTGTAATAGAAGGAGAGCCCGGAGAAAAATGACAGGTGGTTCGCGATCGCCGTCATGCGGACGATGCGGATCACGTAGAGCAGCAAATAAACAGATGAAGCCAGTAAAACCGCGGCACGCCAATAGGCGAAATTAAAGATCACGGCCAGGCAAGCGATCAAGCCGAAGCAGGCGCCGACGCGCACCGAGGTAAGGCTCGTCGGATAACTAAACGCGGCGTACAGCACGTAAAAAGACCAAAGGGCCAGCGCAAACAGCCCGGTCGCGCTTGCAAGCGGATGAGTTCGGTGCGGTTCGGACATGATGAAACGCTGACTTTAAGTCGCGCGTTCAGCGGTTTCAGCATCTCGCGCCAGCAATGATGCTTGGCCGAGCCGTGCATGACACACGATCGATGTCGCCACTTTACTGCAAGCAGGATTGACTCGGTGAAAAATCTGCGGCTGAGCCGTTAAGCTGAAGCAATGGCTGGTCGAACGGCGAACGCCGGCCCCCGTTCGGTGCCGCCAACGGTTGTCATCCTGTTGCCCGCCGAGTTCGGTCATCAGATTACGTCGCGGTTTTCTGCTCGCTCTCGACGCTTTTCTTAACCGTCGGGCGCTTCATCATGCGCTCCTGCCACGCCGTATAAGCGCTGAGCTCTTTCATGGGAAATCCGCTGCGTTCGCCCCAGCCGTAGAAAACCAGGGCGTAGGGATCGACCGCGGTGAACTCGGGTCCCATGACCCAATCATTTGCTTGCATCATGGAGTCGATCTCCTGGAGATTGGCCCAGAACAACTTCCGCCCGTTTTCCTTGACCCCGGCGTGCGCGGCTTCGCTTTCGGCGAAACGCTCGGGGCGATGGAAGCGTTGGTACGAGGGATGCACGACGCTTGAAAACCAGCACATGGTCCCAATGCAGCGCGCCTCTTCGGCCGGATCCATTGGCATCAGCCGTTTTTCGGGAAAACGCCTTCCGAGGTATGTGAGGATCGCCGTGTTCTCGACCAGAATTTTGCCGTCGACGCTGAGCGCCGGGACTTTGCCGCGCGGGTTGATCTTCAAATAATCCTCGGTTCTCTGCTGCCCTTTGGCCAGCAGGATCGGCTTGAGCTCGTATGGCGCGCCGGCTTCTTCAAGACCGATATGGGAGGCCAACGAACAAGCGCCAGGACTGAAATAGAGCGTCATCATGGAAACACCTCCTGAGTTGTCTCTTGAATTCAAACAGCGCGCGCCCTGAACGGCGTCACGCTGTCAGTGGGCGAGAGTAAACGCCAATCTTCTAACATGTCAATCTTTCTTATCGCTTATGTGCGTGTCTTGACACGGGTCAGACAAATATTGGCTAACCGACTATACCGAATGTCCGTCTGTTTGTTCCATCGCAAAAGCTTGCGCTAGTAGTTCGTAAGAGCGCTGGCGCGGAGCCGGATCGTAAGTCCATGTGACTACGACCAGTTCGTCGAGTTCTAAACTCTTTGCAAGTTCTTTCAGTCGCTCGGCAACCTGTTCTTTGGAGCCGACAATCGCCTTGCGGCGAAGCTTCTCCGCAGTTGCCATCTCCGCGGAAGAATATGGCCGCTCTGCTTCCTCGGGCTGCATAAGCGGTAAACGGATGCCTTGTCTGCGATCGATAATCGCGCGTTCGCGGGTCTTTAACTGATGCAAGGCTTCTTGTTCCGTATCTGCCGCCAGCGCCCAGACGCAAATCGTCGCGATCGGCTTGGGATTATTTTCACTCGGGCGATAGTTCTTGCGATAAAGCTCGAGCGCTTGCTCCACGCCGGTGCCCTCGCTGAAAAAATAAGCGAAGGCGTAAGGCAGGCCAAAATAGGCCGCGAGTTGAGCGCCATAGTCCGAGCTGCCGAGAATCCATAGGTCAGGGCTGCTTGGACCGGTGGGCTGCGCGACGACCGTTCTGAAGGGATGACCCTCAGGCAGGGGAGTCCCCGATACCCAGTGTTGCAGCTCTTGCACTTGTCGGGGAAATTGGTCGAGGATGTTCTGCGGATTTGGATTGAGCGCGTATGACGTCATCTGGTCCGATCCGGGGGCGCGTCCAACTCCCAAATCGATGCGACCCGGCGCGATGGCCTCCAAAACGCGGAATTGCTCGGCAACTTTCAGCGCGGAATAGTGCGGCAGCCGCGTCGCAGTGCCGCGCAAGCTCGAGCGTCTCACGAATCGCAGTGTCCTGCGTTCGATCCTTGGACGCGGTTGATTGATCGAGTACTGACAATCTCATCACTGGCTTGTCTTCAGATGATTCATTTTCTCAGCGCGATCAATTCCTCTGGTTAGGCTGATCCGATTTCGTTCCAAAAGCCGTCATTCCCGCAAGCCTGAAGCGGGAATCCAGGCGAGTCCGGACTGGACCCCCGATTAAAACATTCGGGGGGGACGCCTTAGACGATTTTTAGGATCTCCTGATATCCGATGATACATGCGAGTTGCTTCAGCCAAGCCGATCACCGACTTTCAAGTCAACCTGCTTGGCGAATTCCGCGCCGTTGATTTTTCCGGCTTCGCCGCGCACTCTCTTAACCGTCAGCGTGCCGCCGGTAACCGCTATGGTGATCTCTTCGGCGCCGATACCGGTAACTTGGCCCGCCTCGGCGCCG
>JAJONK010000426.1 GCA_021323355.1 Deltaproteobacteria bacterium | reverse complement strand
GCGTATCAATCAGCATCTCGATGCCAGAGGCGATAGGATCAACGATAGGTTCGACGCCAGAGCGGCAAGGGCCAGAGCGGATGGCAAGTACAAATTAGCTGAACGATTCGATCGAAAAGGCGACCGCATCGAGCGGCATCTCGACAAGAAAGGCGACCGGATCGAGGCTTATTGGGATCGCCGAGGTAATCGTATCGATCACAGATTTGATCGACGTGACCAGAATCATGGCCGCTTCAATCATAACGGCTACCATCGGTAACCAAGAACAATGACAGCCAAGCCCCGGAGACCATGATATTTGCCAATCTCTCGTTGTGACTTTCAACGTGCCCGTAGTGCGTGAGGTTCGGAATGTGAACCAGTCGCAGCCCGCCGGCGTACGGAGCGAAACGTTTGAAGGCATAAACCTCCCGGCGAAACTCCAACCCTTTCTCGCCGCCCTCGATCCAGTGACCTTTATCGTATTCACCGACGATGTGAAGCATTTTCTTGCCGCGCAGGCGATTTAAATCGGATTTGTAAGTGATGAATAGTTCCTCATCGGGCAGGCCAGAGATCCTGCGAATCTCGGGCATCAAGATATCGTGAGCGCTGTGCTCGATATCTTGTAAAAACGGTTTGAATTGGGGCCGGCGATGGTTCTCCAACTCGAACCAATTCTCGGCGCTGCCCCAGGGCTGATTCGGCCCGACATAACCGCTCTTGATGTAACCTTTGGGAGAGCGGCGGCTGAGATCGGTGAGATTACGAAACGGCGCGGCGCGTTCTTCGGCAGATTTCGTGGCGCACGCGAGATCCCATTCCTTGCGCACCCAGGCCGGCATCCCGGTGCCGAACCCCAAGCCGCCGATCAGTCTGTTTTTCAATCCATACTGTTCCATCAGATAAAAATATTCGCCGCCTGTGGAATGCCCCCACATGAAAATATCTTGATCGGGCAAACTTCTCTCGACCAGGGTCCTGATCGCCTCGGTGCACATGCGAAAAGTATAAACGGCCAGCCGGTTTCTAAGTTCCGTGTCGCCTGGAGTTTCACCGATGACAAACTCGGGGCGGCGCTCGGCGATGGGCAGCCAAGGTTTGCGGCTGTAATGGCCGGGCAGCGAGACCGCCAGCACCGGGATACCGAGAGAAGCAATATGCTGGGCAACGCCTACCCGTGCTCCAGCCGGATCGGTCCTAGTAAGGTCCGGATACTCTTCAGGACCATCCGGGGTAAAGATAAACTCGTACTCGTTGGCCGCGCCGCCGTGAATCATGACCACGGCGATATTGCCGATCGATGCTTTGACCGGCTTGAACAGCCGGCCATGGATGTCCCACTGAAACAGCTCTGCCGATTTCTCCGGATTGGCGTAACGATGAATCGTTTGTTGCACTTCTTGGACGGTAAACTCCGTGCGCGCGAACGGATCGGGGAGTGTTTTATAATCATCAAAGGTCATGTAGTAGATAAAGTCGTCGAGCAAGCCAATACCGTGCTTTAGCGCGGCAACCAGCCTGTTGATTGCGTCCTGGCTCATTCATTCCTCCCTAACTTGCAGATTGTTCGTTCTGATCTCGACCCTTACCTATCTTGCGAGCGGCTGCCGATGTCAACCGCATTGCAACTTTACATTAGCTTGTCATTGTACGCTCTGCTTGGCTTGATGGATCGTGGAGAACTAGGATAAAGAACAGTAAATAGGCCAAGGAGGCTATCAGATGAGTGGAGATTCCCAGAAGGCTTCATACGAGAAAGTAGACCGTAAAGCCGAGGTGATGGACACCCCTTATGACCGCTGGATTGCGTCGCAGGGAATCGATGTGATCAGAGGGTTCTTCGTGGAGGATCTCTATACGATCCCGCTTAAATGGTGGGACCGCATCGGCGGCAACGGGGTTTATATCATGCTTGACGGCACCGGCTATCTCGACGATGCCTATGTTTGCGGCATCCCGCCCGGTAAGAGCCTCAATCCGCAGAGACACATATACGAAGCGCTGATTTACGTTCTCGATGGCCGGGGGGCGACGACGGTTTGGCAGACCAATGGCAGCAAGCAAAGTTTCGAATGGCAGACCGGCAGTCTTTTCGCGATTCCGTTAAATGCTTGGTACCAGCATTTCAACGGCCAGGGTGACCGCGAGGCGCGGTTGCTGGCGGTGACCACGGCGCCGCTGGTTTTCAATTTGTTTCACTGCGAAGACTTTGTTATCAACAATCCCTATTCATTCACCGATCGGTTCAAGGGCGAAGAGGGATTTTTCGGCGGCAAGGGCACGCTCTACAGCGACCGAGTCGTCGAGACCAATTTCGTTGCCGATACCATCAATATCGAACCGGTGGCCTGGACCGAACGCGGCAAGGGTAATGCAACGATCTTCTTCGAGATGTCGGACAGCATGATGGGTTCGCACGTTTCGCGCTTTCCGGTGGGCATTTACAAGAAGGCCCATCGTCATGGGCCGGGGGCGCATGTGTTTATTCTCACGGGGAGAGGCTACTCGTTACTATGGCCGGAAGGCAAAGAGATGACCCGAGTCGATTGGAAGCCAGGTTCCATCGTCGTGCCGCCTGAAGGCTGGTTTCATCAACATTTCAATTCCAGCCCGGAGCCGGCGCGATATCTAGCTCTCAAAATCCTCAGCCGAAAATACAAGCTTCAGCCGGGAAAAATTCAGTCCGATGTGCCGCTGGCATTCGGCGGTTGGCAGATCGAGTATGAGGATGAGGATCCGATGATCCGCAAAATCTTCGAAGCGGAATGCGCCAAGTCGGGCGCGGAAGTTCGCATGCCGGCCATAGCGCTGTAGCTGATGTGCCCGGGACTATGGTTTTGATAAGAATCCGTTAAAATAAAGCACAAGTTTGCCACCACCAGGAGAAAGCCATGTTGAAACCCATCGGATTGACGGAAGGACACTATGAGTGCCGCTCGTTGGACGAAACGCTGCCGATTTTTACCGACCTGCTAGCTCTCGAAGTCGTCGAGCGCAAAGACGACGGAGCGGTATTGAAGCATCCGAATACAGCGTGGCATCTGGTTGTCCATGAGGGCGGACCTAACGCGGCTAACAAACCGCACACTAACCATTACGGATTTCGGGTTTCAAGCTCAAGGGAAATTCCCAAGGCTTACGAATACCTCACTGACCACAAAGATCAGTACAAAATCAAAAGCGTGACCAAGCCTCACGAGGCTCATTTCGCCTACTCGATTTATTTCAAAGAGCCGGGCGGTAATGATCTCGAAATCGAGTACTACAATCCGGCGGCGGTCAAGCAGGGCCGTAAAATCGCCGCGCCGCATTGGACTGACCCGCTGCCGGAAGAGAAATTTCCCGGCAAGGGCTACGTGCCGCAGGCGATGACTCATGGGACTTTGAATTGCGATGATAAGGAGGTCAATGATCGCTTTGTCAAAGAAGTTCTCGGACTGGAGATCATCGGCGGCGGCCGCACCTCTACCTACATCAGCCATCCAAGCACGCCGTGGTACATCGTTGTGTTACCGACCACGCGCCGTGAATATCTGACCGCAGCCAACCGCAAAGCGATCGGCATCAACGAGCTTTGGGACTTGGAAGAAAACGGACGGACCCATTTTATCTTCAGCGACATCAGCAAGAACTGGTGGGAAGTCACCTCATGACTGCAAACAACCGTTCAAACGTTCAACGGTTCAATAGTTCAACGTCAGACCGGACCAGTTGGTGAATCGCATCTCTACGTCGCTTTCGCCTGCGATTGAACTTGAACTTATCAGTCTGTCCTTGAACCGTTGAACTATTGAACTGTTGAACCTTAAGTGCGCGGAACGCGCACTTATTTTTTGAAGTGCGGCATGCGATGCATTCTCCCGGCGTGCCGGCAATTGAAAAGCGCCGAACTAGATAATCATTGACCAGATCGGGATCGACCCGGTCTTCCATCGGCTTCATGACGTCAAAGCCCGCCATGAATTTCTGAACACCGTTCAGCTCTTCCGCTGGAACCGTTTCCAGGGTAAAGCGGAAATTATGATGGGCGCGGTTGGCGATGCGATTGCGCACTATGCGACGGGCCTCCTTGCCGTCGTCGCACACGCAGAGCATGCCCGCGGCAACGATCGCAACCTCTTTGGCGTCGCGCCCTGCCGATTCAGTTCCTTCACGAATTTTATTTTTTGCCCAGTCAAACACGCGCAAGTCGAATCCAGTGCCGAG
>JAJONK010000425.1 GCA_021323355.1 Deltaproteobacteria bacterium | reverse complement strand
TGGCATTCGATGTTCGACAACAACCTTCATCCGATTTTTTATTTGAGCAAGGCAGTGGTTCCATTGATGAAACAACGCAACTGGGGACGCATCATTTGCTTCAGCATGGCGAATGCAGAGCACCTGATTGCTCAACCGCATTTGACTGCACATTACATTTCGAAGGTCGGAGTGATTGTTTTGATGCGCTCGCTGGCTCGCTTGGTTGCGCCCTATGGCATCACCGCAAATTGCATCGCGCCAGGGTACATAGATTCTGGCAGCGCGCCCAAGGAGGACTTGGAAGCCGTAGTAAAACGCATTCCGGCCGGCTATATCGGTACGGTAGAAGAGACAGCGGCTGTGGTGCGTTTCTTAGTGTCTGACGAGGCTCGCTATATCAATGGCGCCAATATTCAGATCAGCGGCGCCTGGGGGATTTAAATCTATGACTTGCTCTGAAATTCATACCAAAGCATTGGAGCTCGTGCAGCGGGCGATGAATCGCCAGATGGCGGGAGAGATCGAGGATTCTATCCGGCTGTACCGGGAATCAATCGCGCTTCACCCGACCGCGGACGCGCATACATACCTAGGCTGGGCGTATAGCTTTCAAGGACGGATTGACGAAGCTATTGCGCAATGCGAAATCGCCATTCAGCTCGATCCCCAGTTCGGCAACCCGTACAACGACATCGGTGTTTATTTGATGCAACAGCAAAAGTTCGATGAAGCAATTCCCTGGCTAGAGCGGGCAAAGCAAGCACAACGCTATGAGCCGCGGCATTTCCCGTACATCAATCTCGGCCGGGTCTACATGATCAAGGGAATGCTCCAGAAAGCGATCCAGGAGTTCCGCGAGGCAGTGAGACTCAATCCGGCGGATACAGAGCTTGTCCAATTACTGGAAGAACTCGAAACCAAGCTACAGTAAGTGAAGAGCGGCTGTCTAAACCGCGCCGCGGGTTAAAGAGCGGAGCTTCGCCGTCCGGATTGCAGCGCGTGTGATCTACCGCGGCTGCCATTTTATGCATGGCTCTCGGAACCTCGCCGTCTTTCGGCGGCATAGCGCCTACGCGAGTTCGCTAATCGCCGCGTCGAAGATTTCAACGGCTGTGGTACTCTCTTCCCGCGTGACGATTAGCGGCGGGCACAAGCGCAGGGTGCTCTCCCCGCAGCCGAGCAAGAGTAGACCTTTTTCGAAACAATTCCTCATTACCTTATCGCGAAGCGAGCCGTCGGGCGTACCACTTCCATCGGCGCGGACGAATTCCACGCCAATCATCAGTCCCAAACCACGGACATCGCCGATGACCGCGTGCTTGTTCTTCAGTTCATTAAGTTTGTCCATCAAATACGCCCCCACCTCTGTGGCATTATGCAGAAGTCCTGCTTCGATCACAGCTATGCTCGCGAGCGCCGCGGCGCATGCCACTGGATTACCGCCGAAGGTGGAACCATGAGTCCCCGGAGTCCACGTGCTGATCTCGCTCCGAGCGATCATCGCGCCCAACGGCATGCCGCTCGCAATGCCCTTGCCCGCGCAGAGAATATCGGGCTCAATACCCCAGTGTTCACAGGCAAACATCTTTCCAGTTCGTCCGAAGCCAGACTGAATCTCATCAGCGACGAGTAAGATACCGTAACGGCGACAGAGATCTTGAAGCATCCCCAGGTACTCGGCGGGAGGGACGATATAACCGCCCTCGCCTTGGATCGGCTCGACAAAAATCGCCGCGACCTCCTGCGGCGTCACTTGGTAGCGAAACAAAACTTTTTCCAGATAACTCACGCATCCGATCTCACAGGAACCATAATTGAGATGATAGGGACAGCGATGGCAGAAAGCGTAAGGAGCATGATGAACTCCGGGCACCAGCGGGGAAAACTGCGCCCGGTGCGATGAGCGACTGGCGGTCAAGGATAGGGCACCCATAGTGCGGCCGTGAAAAGCGCCATCAAAGGCGATCACGTGCTGCCTTCTGGTGGCGAAACGCGCCAGCTTGAAGGCGGCTTCCACCGTTTCAGTGCCCGAGTTGGTGAAGAAAATTTTCTTGGTTCCGGTTCCAGGCGCCAGCTGGCTAAGCTTCTCCGCCAGCTCCATCATGGGTTCGTAGTAGAAATCACTGCCGCAGATATGCAAAAATTTGCGCGCCTGCTCTTCGATGGCTTGAACTACGCGGGGGTGAGAGTGGCCGGTATTTGCGACGGCAATGCCGGCCATAAAGTCTAGAAAAAGATTCTCATCGACATCTTCGACCACCATCCCTCGACCTTGCTTCATAACCAGCGGATAAACGCGACCATAAGCCGGCGCGGTATACTGGCGATCCTTTTCGATGATAGCCTGCGCCCGGGGTCCGGGGAGTTTGGTCTTGATTAAAGGCACTTTCATAGAGTTCTCCGTGCTGTCGCATTTTGAAATCCCAGGCAATCTCGGACCGTGTGAAACTCATTCCACATTATCGATCTGCGCCTTCTGCAACCTGCCCGAGTAATCTACATAAATGGATTTCCATTCGCTGAAGATGTCATAGACGGTGGTGCCGGCTTCACGATGACCGTTGCCGGTATCTTTGACGCCTCCGAACGGCAGATGCACTTCCGCGCCGATGGTCGGCCCATTGATGTAAGTGATGCCTGCCTCGATATCGCGCATGGCGCGAAAGGCGCGGTTGACGTCAGCGGTGTAAATCGAACTGGACAGCCCGTAGCGAGTGCCGTTTAGCACAGCGATGGCCGCATCAAAATCCGGCACTTCGATGACCGAAAGCACCGGTCCGAATATTTCTTCTTGGGCCACGCGCATGTTCGGCGTGACTCGATCCAATATCGTCGGCTGAAAGAAAAAACCGTTCGCGCATGCGCCGATATCATAGGCCGAGCCGCCGATTAGCACGCGGGCGCCTTCTTGCCGGCCAATTTCCATGTAGGATTGAACCTTGTCGCGCGCCGCCCGGTTGATCAGCGGCCCGATTTCGACGCTTTCATCCAAACCGTCGCCGATCTTGATCTTCTCGATTCGCGCCACAAGCCTATCGATGAATTTAGTTTTGATATCATGATGCAGAATGAGCCGGCTGGTGGCGGTGCAGCGCTGTCCGGTTGTGCCAAACGCACCCCACAGCGCGCCCTCGACGGCAAGACCTAAATCGGCATCCTCCATAACGATCTGGGCGTTTTTCCCCCCGAGCTCAAGCGAGACACGCTTGAGCGACTGGCCGCAGACAGCAGCAACCTCCCGCCCCACAGCGGCGGAACCGGTGAAGGAAACCAACTGCACGTCCGGATGGCGCACCAGCGCGGCACCCACTTCTTCGCCGCGCCCCTGAACCAAAACCAAGTTAACGACGCCGGGAGGCACGCCAGCCCGTTGGAGAATCTCAAAAAGCTTAACGGCGGTATACGGCGTATCCTCGGCCGGCTTGAGCACCACTGTATTGCCGCAAATCAGCGCCGGAAACATCTTCCAGGTTGGAATTGCCATCGGAAAATTCCAGGGCGTGATCAATGCGCAAACACCGACCGGCGCCCGCACCGACATGGCGAACTTGTCGGGCAGCTCCGATGGCGTCGTTTCGCCGAAAAGCCGCCGGCCTTCACCGGCCACATAAAAAGCCGTGTCGATGCCTTCTTGCACGTCGCCGCGCGTTTCTTTCAGGACCTTGCCCATCTCGCGGGTCATTATCCGGGCGATCTCTTCTTTATGCGCCTTTAGGAGTTCGCCGACTCTATAGAGCAGTTCTCCGCGTTTCGGCGCAGGTACAAGACGCCAACTGGCGAAAGCCTTCTTGGCCGCCGCTACCGCAGTATCGACGTCACCCTGATCGGAAGCTGGAAAAAGACCGACAAGGTCGTTGCGGTTCGATAACCTGTCCGGCTTGCGCCGGCAGCCATTTGCCATCGATATAGTTTTTAAATACTTCAGACATAACTATTCTCCGCGGCTTCGATTCTCTGGCTCATCCACTAGAGCTTATAGCGGGGCCGACCAAGAGTAAGCCCATTCTAGAACCGGCCAAGCGCGAACACAATGTCGACGGCGCGGTGAGGCTGTCTAAACTCGTGTAATTCGTTGATTTTTGACTATCAATCAGTTAGCTTCTGGCAACTCGCCAGCCGAGAGATAAGCGGCTCGGTGAGCCACGCAATCCAGCAAGCAGAAGGAGAACTCTATGTGGCAACTTTCTTGTTTGTTAACGGCAACAGTCATGGGGTTGTTTTCGGCCCAACCCGTCGACGGCGCCGCGGAAGACTTCTATAAAAGCAAAACCATCCGAATCGTTGTCGGGTTTTCCGCAGGGGGAGGATTTGATACTTACGCCCGCGCCATCGCCCGGCATATGAGCAAACATATTGCTGGGCAACCGGCAATTATTGTCGAAAACATGACCGGCGCCGGCAGCCTGATCGCGGCGAACCACGTGTATAAGGCTGCCAAAGCAGATGGCCTCACCATCGGCCACTTCATCGGCGGCTTATTCTTGGGTCAGGTCTTGGGGCAAAAGGGTATCGAATTCGATGCCCGAAAATTCGAATTCATCGGCGCGCCGATTACCGATCACGTCGTCTGCGCCTTGACCAAGGCGAGCGGCATCACCAGTGTGGATCAATGGATGGCATCGAAAACACCGGTAAAAATGGGTGGCATCGCTCCCGGCACCTCGACCCCGGACAACGCAACGCGGATCTTGAAAGCGGCACTAGGACTGCCGATTCAGATCGTCTCGGGCTACAAAGGCACCGCCGATGTCAGATTGGCCGCCGAAAGCGGCGAAATCGCCGGCGGCTGCTGGGGCTGGGATTCCGTCAGCGTGACTTGGCAGAAGGCGCTCGACAGCGGCGATGCCGTGGTCGTCCTCCAGGCCAATCGCCGAAACCATCCAGATCTTCCTAAAGTGCCCCAGGCGATCAAGCTGGCGAAAACAGAAGAGGGCCGCAAGATGATCGAAGTGGCAATCCACGGCGATAGCGATATCGTCCGTACTTACACATTGCCGCCGGGAACCCCGAAGGACCGAGTCCAAATTCTGCGCAAGGCATTCGATGCAACACTCAAAGATCCAGAATTTCTCGC
>JAJONK010000424.1 GCA_021323355.1 Deltaproteobacteria bacterium | reverse complement strand
CCGAAGTAGAAGAAAAACAGGTGCGCGGCCAGCGGAGGGATACCGACTTGGACAAGCGCTGGGCCGACCAGCACTGCAAGCATGATGTAGACCACCGTCGTCGGCAGCGACATCCCGAGAATGATCGATACTACAGCCGTGAGAATCAAAAGAATTATCGTACTACCGCCGGCCGTGTTGACCAGCAGCAGCGCGAGCTTGAAGGTCAGGCCGGAAAGTTGGAACGCGCCGATGACCAAGCCCGCCAGCGCGGTGACCACGGCGATGTCCAAAAGTATTTTGCCGGTTTCTTGGATGCTCCCGAGAATGCTCTTGAGGGTCGGCCGCGTTTCCTTTTGCAGCGCGCCGACGAGAAACGTCGCGATTACGGCCGCCATGCCGGCTTTGCCCGGCTCCCAAAAAGCGAACATGAGCGTGTAAACCAGCGCAGCGAGCGGAACCAGAAAGACCCAGCCTCGTTTGATTACGTCCCGGAGCCTGGGAATCTCGCTTTCGGGCATGCCCACGAGCCCCAGCTTGGCGGCTTCCAGATCGATCTGGGTGAACAGGGCGACATAGTAGAGACAAGCGGGGATGGCCGCGGCGAGGGCAACTTCGCCGTAAGATATGTTGAGGAACTCGGCCATGAGAAACGCCGCCACACCCATGACCGGCGGCATGATCTGGCCGCCATTGGATGCCACGGCTTCGATCGCTGCGGCAACATGCGGCGGATAGCCGCTCTTTTTCATCATCGGAATGGTGATGGCGCCATCGACGACGACGTTGGCCACGGCGCTGCCGGACACTGTGCCGAAGAGAGTCGAGGAGACAACGGCAACTTTAGCGGTTCCGCCGCGAAAACGACCCATGAGCACCAGAGCAATATCGGTGAGAAACTTATCGCCGCCGACCGCGTACAGCGCTTGGCCGAAAAAGATGAAAGCGACGATTACGCTGGCCGCGACATCCAATGGCAAGCCGAAGATGCCACTGGAATCTAAATAAAGATAAGTGACGAGCCGCTGCCAGCTAGAGCCATTTGCGTTTAGTATTCCGGGGAAGAGATAGGCGAACTTGGCGTAGAGAATAATCGGCACGGTGATCCACACCAGCGCCCAGCCCACGACCCGGCGTGTCGCTTCGAGAATCAAAAGAATCGCCATGCCACCCAGTATCCAGCGCTCCGGCGAGAGAACTCCCAAGCGGTAGGCGATGATCGGGTACATGACTGCGATATAGCCACCCACGGTCAAGCCGGCTATCGCCAGGAGCCAGTCGTGCCAAGGGATCACGTCGTCTGTATCGGACGCGCGCGCTTTGACGTTGATAAAAATGCTCGCGAGCACGAGGGCGAAGAAGAGCCCGAGATATTGTTCTTTAAAAAATGTCCACGAGAGTGCGTCGTGAATCTCGAGCGCCCAGAGCGCGCCCAAAAGGGTCAGGGCACAAAGCAGCAGACGCGCCAACTTCGCCGGCGCTCCGGTGAGAGATCTGAATTTGGTTGTCGGCGCGAAGTCGTCACTCATTTGGATCGCTTAAACGCGGATTCCGCAATTCAAAAGTAATCCAGCGATCGAGCGGTGAGCCCTCCGGAGCGAAGGCAAATAAGCCGGCGGCTTGTAGCAGCCTGCAATCCCGGTTGTTGCAGCGGACTCCAGAAAAATTGTCAACCCAGAGCCAAGCACCCGAGACGGCGTTGAGATTGTTCGTTTCTGTGCCTTCGCTCCTCCAGGCCCGCCCCTCAATCAGTGCATAGCTGTCCATATCTACAGGGGAATTCGGGTTAACTCGTTCAAGCCGTCCATCGCATCTCTCCGTTCAAACCGCTTGGGCAATCTACAGCGGATTCAAGCCGTTCAAAAGGTTCAAGCGTTCAACACGCTTCAGTCGCGAGGGGACTAAGTCTACGGATTCATGGCCAATAGGCGCTTTTGGGTTTCGTCCATCCTGGTTGGCCAAGCGTTCTTCTCCTTATAAAACTGTATCGCCGCCGGATGGTAAGGCATGGTCGCGTCGAGAGTGACGGCGCGCTCGCGAGTCCACTCCTGGAGTGAGGGGTGTAGGGGCGCGAGCTTGTCGGTATTATCCCAGATCGATTTTACGACTGTATGGACGACGTCGTTGGGCAAGGCCTTATGGCCGACGAGGTACATGTCATAGGCTTGCACGCAGGTATCGCCGACGATGCCATTGGAGATGCCGGATTTTAGTGTCGTCAGATAATAACCCGGAACGGCTTTTTTGAGGCGCCCCTCGCCCTCAGGCGAGCAGTCGAGCGCCACAAAGCGCACGCCAATAGCGGCATCGGCTTCTTTGACTTTGGCCGAACCGACGGTGTGGTTGCTCACGTCGGCGCGTCCCTGAATCAGGGCGTCAATGCCTTCGTTGACCGCCGGGACGGGCACGACTTTAACATCCTCCCAGGTCAAATTGCCGGTGGCCAACGAGCCATAGACACTGAACCATACGGCGAGGTGGGCGGGATACTCACCAGTAACGCGTTTGCCTTTGACATCCATGACGGTTTTCACAGGACCGTCTTTGCGCGAGACCAGACTTGTCAGTAACGGCGAACCGCGCATGATGAGTCGCGCATTGGGCGTGTACGGTAGCGGGTTTCGACCGCCGATTTTTAATTTAGGACCCTGATAGGCCATGCCCATGTCGACGGCGTTGATGATGCCGAAGTCGAGCTCGCCGTTGTCCAACATTGGCAAGAAGGTACTGCTGCCTGTATAGGGCTGCACCACCGCCTGCATCGGTCCGGCGCCGCTGATTACCTTTGCAAGACCACTCGCCACTGAATAGAAAAGGCTACCCGCAGGGTTGGTGCCGATGATTGTCGATGGGGGGAGCTTCTGCGCCTGGCCGGGCGCAGATACAAGCAAAAACATTGCGATGCCGGCAGTGATGAAAAAAACGCGAATATTACGTCCCGTACGCATAAAAGTTCCCCGGCGATGTCGTTTTATGATTCGCAGTTTCTCGAACCGCAAACTCTTTAGTTCTCTAGTTTAGAGACAATAGCTTTTTCTGCACCTCATCCATTTTCGCCGGCCATGCGCCGTTCTCTTTGAAGAAGCGAATTGCGGCCGGGTGATACGGCATGGTGACTTCCGCGTCGACAGCGCGCGCCTGGGTCCACTCCGCGAAACCGGGATGAAACTGGGGCAGCTTTTCGACATTGACCCAGATTGCTTGCAGGGCGGAGCGCACGACGACGTCGGGCAGCGCCTTGTGGCCGACAAGGTAAATGTCGTAGGTGTAAGCGCAAGTGTCTTCGACGATGCCGCTCGAAGAGCCGGCCTTGACCGTCGAAAGATAATAACCCGGCACCGCTTTCTTGATGCGCTCTAGGCCTTGAGGCGAGCAGTCCAGGGGTATGTAACGAATTCCCACGGCAGCATCAGCTTCACGAACTTTCGCCGAACCGAT
>JAJONK010000423.1 GCA_021323355.1 Deltaproteobacteria bacterium | reverse complement strand
GCCTCGACTCGCCAGCCGGCGCCGCTTAGCGCGCGCACGACGCTCGGAAGACGATCCGGTGAGAATTCGAATTCGCTCTCAGAGCCGGGCCAATGCCGCCGGCGAAAGCCAAGCTCTTTCAAGCGATTCACCGCCGCATCTTCCACGGCAAAGTCGCGATTGATCAAACGGCGACGATTTTGTTGATGTATGGCCTGTCCGGGGTACCTGTGCGGCACCAAGGTGCCGTCATACTCAAAAGAAAGATTACCGATCAGACGCGCATTTACTGATTTGCGCTCACTTGGAGAGCTTATCGTTAAACCCGGATTGGGACGGCAGGTTACTTCTTCGAAGCTAAACTCCTGCGGTAGTTTAAGCCGTGGCCGGCGCGGCATACGCAAGATCTCATTGACAAATTCATCGCCCTCTGTTTTGGGGACAGACATCGGTCCGTGGTCTCGCAGAAGCTCAATCCAGCTAAACGCGCCGAAATTACGCAAACGAGCGATGCGACCGTCATAAACCATCAGGCCGCCGGCAACGATGAGCTGGGGGTTTTTGAGGTCCATCTCTACGTCTTCGCGCCTCAACACGCCCCGCACAGAGTACTCTTCTCCGGATTTCTCGACGGTCATTTCCACGCCGAAGTCCCAGGGCTCGCCTTGGTCCCATACCAGTGGCTGCTGATTTTGCTCACTTGAGAGACCGAGTACGAATCGCTCTGTGGCGCACATCAGCGGCAACAGCAGATCCCATGAAGGCTCCGCTAGGCTGAAGGTCGACTGCACTGAATCGTAGTACGGCGAGTAAGCGTAGCTGGTTTCTTCCCGGGCTCCAGCCAATAGCGCGAGAATCCGTCTGTCGGCCGGATCGGGGAGAGTGGCGATTTCGTTGAGGCGGATTTTTTGACTCTTGAGTTTGCCCCAACTGCCATCGGCCTTCCGGGCGCGCTGCGCCACTTGGATCGTCAGCCGTTCGCTGTCGACGCAACCGTTCATATCGATGGCATAGACGAAGTAGCGCTCGGGGCCGTCATCCAAATTGAACCGGCGATCCTGTGCCGCCATGCCTACATTAAGCCGCTGCAGTTGTTGCTTCCAATCTACCTCAGGTGAACGCGAGGTTCGCCTCCCCTCAGCTGGATGATAATTAAACAATCCAGGTATTTCTTCTCTAATTTCGCCGGGAGCGGGATCGCCTAATCCGTCGAGAAAGCCACTTTGCTCGGCTGCCAAAAACGCCGCCCATATGTGTTTGCAGGTGACCAGCTCTCGGTCGTAAAGGGGGCAGCTGCACGAGACTTGGAAAAAATCCTGGGCCCGAAGAATGATGATTTCGTAGCGTCGCGTACCTTGGACCGTCGCCGCGACCCGCCAGGCGCTCCCTTCGATGATGTTGACGGCGCCGTCCAGATAATACCGTTCACCTCGCTCGCGAAAGGTCCGGCTGACACACCTGGATACTGCTGAGGTTAGGGATTTAAACGAGTTTTTCACAATCGATCACTAATTACCGGTCGCCTGAAACGCTGACGGCGTTGTTGGCCGCGCTTTTCATCGCGCTGAAGTTGCTGATCGCAGCTGTTACAGCTCATAAGGACGACGGCTTAATAGTATTCGCCGCAATTTGAATGTTCGGCACAGCCCTCGGGTCAATGTCGAAGTCGCGTTCTGAGCTTATAAGACCACCCATCAAGGTAACCTCTGAGATTAACAGCCGCAAGCACGAAACCACAACTCCAGCATCTATTTTGGATAGCACGTACCGGGAGATCGACGAGCGATTATAGAAAATCCGCTCGCGCCCTGAACCATGCTTTACCTCCGTTGGTGCCGCACGAGTGCTGGCAACGCTAGATTCCGGTCACGGCTTCGGCTAGCGCAGCGTGGAAGGGTACTCAATGGATCGGAAGGTGTGAGCTGATCGCAAGCGGCTGTCATCAACGCTCTGACAGCACCGCTTTCACAAAGCCGCTTTGATCAAGCTCTCGAATCAGGCGGCTATCGGAAAAGTCTTCGGGCTTCGCGCCCTTGGCCTTAGGATTTTGTTTCTCCAGCCCCTGTAGCAAGCTGGCGATGCCGCTGATCGACGGATACGGCGGAATCGCAAAGTTCGATTTCACCACGGCGTTATAACTCTCTTCGAGGATTTCCCGGTCGTCGGTTCTGAAATATTTGGCCATTGCCTTTAGAGCAAAGTTCTTGTCCTTCTGCGCTCGCGCCGCGCCTTCGATGTATGCCCGCAAGAAGCGTCTCACCACATCCTCGTTGGTCTTTAGAAACCGCCGCGTCGTCACCACTCCGTTGATGTGATATTCCGCATCCAGCTTCGACATATCCAAAAGCTCTTTGAGTTTCACTTTGCGCGCTTGCAGGGTCGCGGGAGGAGTGATTGCCGCGGCGTGGACCTTTCCTGCCGCCATCGCGGTTACGGTTTCTGCCGGTCCTCCCGTCTGAACCATAGTTATGTCTCGTTCAGGTTCGATCCCATAGGCGCGCAGGGCGAATCTGGAAGCGAGATCGGAAAGTGTTCCAAACCGGGTTGCGCCAAATACCTTTCCTCTCAGATCCTCCATCCTATCGATGCCCGGCCGGGCAAAGATCGAGAACAGAAACTTACGCACGATCGTGGCGATAATCACAGTGTCGGCGCCGGAGAAGTTGGCTTGAATCGAGGCAGCGCCGCCAAGTTGGATAATCGGCAACTCACCTGCGAGCATCGCCTGAAGAGCCAGGGAACTGCCGGGAATGCTGATCGTCTCGGCATCCAAGCCGTGTTTCTCGTAATAGTTTCCCTCCTTGGCAAGCCACATGGTCATCTGCGTCGCCGACGCCGAGCCTCCGCCGAGCCTGATCTTGTCAAGTTTCTTTTCTTGCGCCGGGGCAGCGCAAAATAGAGCTAGGGTGATGAACACGGCGCAAGGCAATATCAGGCGATTAATGTTCATGTGACTCTCCTTTTCACAGCTCCAAGTCGTGCCAAAATAGAGAGACAGCAGCCTAGGTGTCAAGCGATCCGGCTGAGTGGTCGCTCAAGAGGAGGCGTAAAGACTATGAGCGTTGGGTCTCTTTCTGTAAAAGCGCCTTTAAGGTCGCGGCGTTTTTTAGCGCGTGGCCATGCAAATCATTATTGAAATAAACGTAAGCATCCAGTCCGGATTTTAGATAGCCTTCGATTTCTCGTGCATAAACACCAAGGGTTGCGTCATCGTTTATCAACCAGCGCGGATCGCGAAATTCCACCGTCCACCGATGTCTCCGCGGAGCGGCTGCAAGAAAGTCTGCTAATCGTTCTACGTTGACATCCCATCTTGGCGGCAGCTGGACGAGAATCGGAGCCAAGTGATCTGCAAGGCGCTCGGCGCGTTCGGTGAATCTACGGATGGTGTCCCCGGCATTCTTTAGTTTCATTACATGCGAACCGTAGCGGCTGAATTTCAGGGCGAAACAAAATCCGTCCGGAGCGCCGGCCCTCCAGGCATCGAAGTAAGTTTCCGGCGGCAGGCGGTAGAAGGTGTTGTTGAGCTCAACCGTGTCGAACTGCGAGGCATAGTAAGCGAACCATTGCTTGGAAGAAAGATTCTCAGGGTAGAAGATTCCCTTCCAGTGCTTGTAGTGAAAACCGGAGGTGCCTATACGGTAGTTACCGGAGCGTCTACCCGTCCGGGGTTGCTTTGATGCAAGGTCTGTCATCGGCAGAGTTGCCGTTATTTAGATGGATGAACTGTGGGTCAAAATCCCCCTACAAAGAGCGTAACCTCCACAACGACCGAGTCAAGGGAGACTCATAGACTGACATAGGGATCATGCCGGCGGGTAAACAACTCCTGAGCCAGGACCAAGCGGAATTGCCAGGAGCAGCCAGGCGATCAGCAGGAGGGTCCAGCCGATCGCGAAGCTAACCGAATAAGGCAGCATCAGCGTCAGCAAA
>JAJONK010000422.1 GCA_021323355.1 Deltaproteobacteria bacterium | reverse complement strand
CAAGAGCGGCAGCATCGATTTTGACCTCCGCCTCGCCGGTACGCAGTCCCTGCCGCAAGGAACCATGAAGGTTCGACTCGCTGAGATCCAAGCAGGAATCCCGCTGCAAAGACTCGACGGCTCCATCGGACTCTCCATTAAAAAGAATTATGAGATCGGGATTGACTTCAAAGCCGTGGATCAGGCCAAGCGCACGCATATTCTCGCGGGGCAAGTGGACTATCAGCCGCAACTGATCGTCGCTCGACTGGATAGGCTCGGCTTGACCCTCGATGATGGAGTTTGGCAGCTCTCCCGACCGGCAACGATCACCCATCGCGACGATAGCTTCGACATTGGGAACTTGGTCTTGAGAAATCGGGCCCAACAGCTAGCAATAAACGGCCGATTCGCCACCCGCGGCAAACAGGATGTCGCTGTTACGGTGGAAGGCTTCCCGATCAGCGCAGTCTCGGCTTTTTTACCGAAACCGCTTCCCATGACTGGAACTTTGGCAGTACGTGCTCAGGTCACCGGAACTGCGGCGGCGCCGGAAATCACCGCATCAGTGAATTTAACCGATAGTAGCATCGGCGGACAAAGCTACGGCGGCGTTATAGGTGATCTCACATACAGATCTCGCACCGCAGATGTGAAGTTGACCGTGCGCCAGGACGCCGATCATCTCTTGACCGCCAACGGCACGATTCCGCTCGTTTTGAAATGGGATCCGCAGTGGCACGCCGAGGCCGGCGGCGAGATGAACGTACGGCTCCATTCCGCCGGTTTGAGCATCGCATTTCTAAATGCTTTCAGCGGAGAGGCGGCGCAAAACATAACTGGAGTTTTCGACCTCGATGTTCTTGCTCGAGGACCGCTGACACAGCCGACCCTTCGCGGGTCTTTTGGACTACGAGACGGCGCAGTGGCAGTCAAGCCCCTGGGAGTGCAACTGGCGAATATCACGGCAGACGGTGGACTCGATGGGCAGACGATATCGATTCGCCAGATTTCCGCCCGCTCCAAAGAGGGCCGGCTAAGCGGCAGCGGCAGGCTGGCTTTGCGAGAATACAGTCCGGAGGACTTCAAGCTTTCTCTCTCTCTTTCTCAGTGGCCACTCATCGAGACCCAGCAATACCGCGCGATGGTGGCGGGAAATCTGGAAGCCCAGGGACCTCTCGCCAAACCGTTATTGAGCGGTCAGGTCGAGGTCCTCAATGCCGAGCTGCGCCCCGACTTGGCTTTTCTGGGTAGTGGCAAGAGACCGTTAACGCGGGATGAAACCATCGTCATTATCGGGAGCCGAAATCAGAGCCAAACCTTAGACACTCGACAGCTCCGAGCTGAAAAACAATCGCTGGACAATGAGCTGTTGAAGAATGCCAGACTGGACTTAACCGTCGTGATGCCGAATCAGGTCTGGATCAGGCATCCTGATGCCAATGTGGAGCTCCGCGGCAAATTGCGAGCGGTCAAACAGACCGGAAAAGACATTGCGCTGACCGGACAAATCGCAGCCGTGCGAGGCTGGATTGGCTTTCAAGGTAGGCGCTTCAATCTAACCCGTGGCACCATCGAATTCACAGGTGGCGAAACGATCAACCCGGGGCTCGACATCCTGGCGCAATACCGCCTACAGCAATACCAAGTCGACGTAACCATAACCGGAACTCTAGCTAAGCCTGCTCTGACAATGCGCAGCGAACCGCCCTTGGAGCAGGCCGATATTTTGGCGCTCCTTATCTTTGGCAAGCCGGTCAATGCGCTCAGTCGAACTGAACAGAACACATTGCAGCAAAGCGCGGCCGAGATGGCCGGGGGTTTAGCGGCAGCGAAGGTTGCCAGCGCGGTCTCCGACGCGCTGGGATTGGATAGACTCGGGCTCGACCTTGGCGAAATCGATATTACCGGCGGTCAGATCGGTTTCGGCCGTTACATAGGTAACCGAACCTATGTTTCCATCTCTCAGGAATTGGCGGGAGAAGCGGGACGGGAAGTCTCGATAGAATACCAGATCGGACCCGATTGGAAGATCACGAGTTCGACGTCCACCACTGGTACAAGCGGTGTCGGCATTCTCTGGCACAAACGGTATTAACCCCTTCTTCATTGCCTCGCGTGCAACGTCAGGGCGTCGCGACCTTGCTCTCGCTGCCGAGGAATTCGCCAATTGGCGCAAGTTGCTCGACTTTGTCGGAGATAATTTTGATAATCGCCAGAAGCGGCACCGCCAGTAAAGCACCGGTGATACCCCAAATCCAGCCGCAGAAGATCAGCCAAATAAAAATAACCACCGGGTTCAGAGCAAGTCTCCGGCCTAAAATCATTGGCGTCACCAAGTTGGCTTCGACCGTATCGAGGGCGAAATAAATAGACGGGACCATAATGATGCGGAAGATATCGTCAAAGGTTAAGATCGCCACCACGGTCATAGTGCTGATGCCGATCAGAGAGCCGAGATACGGAATATACGCGAGAACGGCGGCCATGGCTCCCCACAGCAGTGGATTTGGCATACCGAGCAGATACATTGAAGAGCCGATGATGCAGCCAAAACCGAGGTTGATTAGAGTCACCACAGAAAGATAGGTCGATACATCGGCTTCGATTTGGCGGTAAATCTCGACGGCGCGCTTCTTGTTTTCCAACGTCGGCAGAATCTTCACCAGCTTCAACAGAAACATATCTCCGGAGGCAAGTAGGAAGTAAAGCAACACCAGGGTCACACTGCCTGCAAGAAGAAATTTTTTCGCCCCGCTGAGGACGACTTCCCCCAAGCCGGGTTTTTTTATTTCCACTGCGGTCGTTTCCTCGTCTTTGCCCAAGGTCGTCATCTTCTCTAGTTCTTTGGTAGTCTCCTGAACTCCTTGCACCGGCCGGAGGATGCTTTGCAGTTTCGCGCGCACTCCGCTCAAGCTTTGTGGCGCCCGTTGAATCCATTCCGCGGCCGGATCAGACAAACTGTAGGCGCCCAAGGATAGCGTTCCCAAAAGTGCCAGGATGATAAACAAGGCGCTTAACGGCTCGGGGATACGCACACGTTTGAAGAGGCGAACAATTGGCGCCAAGAGAGAGCTCAAAATCCACGCCAGCAGTATCGGCAAAATAAAATCGCGCGCAAAATAGAGGGTATAAAAACTCGCTAGTACAAAAAGACCAGTGAGCGAAACCGAGCGAATATCCAGAGCTCGCTGAGTGGGCAGCAAATCCTGGAGATCGGCCTTGCCTTCATCCTGCCGAGGCTCGGGCGCTTCGTGCCGGGCAGGCTTCATGGCACGGCGCGGTTATCGCTCCACCTGTTAACAGATCGCGCCCAGACCACGGGATAAACAAGCATAGCAATTGCGCTGAGCTTCTTAGGGGGTTGCTTGGGCGGTGGATCGCCGGCGGGAGGCGGGTCTCGCGGATCTGATATATCCGGTTCACGTGAAGGTGGCTCATCGAC
>JAJONK010000037.1 GCA_021323355.1 Deltaproteobacteria bacterium | reverse complement strand
CTCGACAGCAAACAACAAGATTAGATACAGCGGCCACCACCCGCCGCTCCACACGCGCTCGGCCGATTCGTAAGGGCCGATAGCGCCGGGATTCATGAGCATCTGGTATAGATGAACCGAAGCCAGGAAGAAGAGGGCAAAGCCGGTCCACGCCTGGACCCACCAGAGCGTAGTGTCCTCATGGCGCAGCATTTGCCGGTGGCTGGCGAAACTTCTGTATTCTTGAAAGTTCCCAGGAAATTTTCGCATGGCGAGCAAGCCGTGAAGCACGAACAAGAACGAAACCACGGCGACGACTGCAGCGACGATGCCGGAATAGGCTTTGCCGAGGATAAACTCTCCCTCGAACATCTTGGTTACCCAATACATCGCATCGTTGCTGATCAGGATCGTCGAGACGAAAGCCATGTGGCCCCACATGAAAAGGCCCAACAACAATCCGCTGGCGCTCTGGACAAAATCCAAGCGCGCGGGCCAGTGACTTTTGCGCGCTTTCAAGTCCAAACCGGTTCCGGCAATAACATCGACTTGCTGGTTCATGACATCGCTCCTTTATCGCTCAGGGATTTGCGTTCGGCGTGGCCGAACTCGTCGTAGCCGTTTTGTTTTCGTTGCGGTTGCCGTCGCCAATCAGCTTGTCGAACGCCTGCGCGATGGCAAGCACCTGATCCGCGCGCACCCCTGAGCCCGGAAGCGCGGCCATGCGACGGATGGTGGCGATGCGCTCCGGCTCGGTTTTCAGCGTCATGAGGTTAAGCGTCTCCTCGCCGTGGCAGCGCGCGCAGCGAGCCACCAGGAGGGAAGCGGTGATGCGCTCGAACTCGCCTGGCGGAATATTGGCGCCCGGATGGCTTTGCATGCGCTGGACCGTTCGTTGGATCTCCGACGGCTCCATCGACACGGTTACCCCGAGACGCCGAGTACTGTGACACTCCACGCAGTTCTGTGTGATGATCTCGCGGATTCGGAGCGGTCGCAGCATGGCGACATCGCTCTTACGAGCCAGATCCGGAGGCAAGCTCGCGACACGTTGCTGCAGCTCACGCACCTGCGTCACGAGAGCGATCGTGAGGATCAGATTGACGAGCATCACGAGCAGGACAATGACGCGAAACGCGGGAAACCTCGGAGCTTGTTCTGTGGCCATCTCAAGACACTCCTTCCGCCCCGCGCCATGCGCCGGCAACTCGAGCCTCAGGAAGAGGCTTGCCCTCCGGCGCAGGCAATTCTTCGTGGATGGGGAGAATGCGCGCGAGCCAGCCGAACGCAAATATCGCCGCTGCGGTAATGCCGAGAGTGATCGTGACTTCGCCCAATGAAGGCACGTAGGTTTCCCAGTGACGAACGCGCAGGCCAATAACGGCTACGTTGAGCCGGTGGAGCAACACCCCGGCAATGACCAGGGCGCAGGCCGTGGCGAGTCCGCGCCGGCTCTCGCGCACTTCCGGCATCATCAACAGAACAAAGGGAACCATCAGGCCGAAAACGATCTCGACCCAAAAGGAAACGGCAAACCACGACGCTGCGAACATGGCGTCAACGGCGCCGCGGTAGAAGAGATCGCCCATTTGAAAGGCGAAGAAGAGCCCGACGATCCAGGCTTCGATCCGAGCAAGGCCGGCGAGGAGATCCATCCGCGGAGCGAAGCCGAGCCAACGCGCGGCGGCCAGATGCTCGAGGATCGCCATCGCCGGGCCGGCCATCATGGCGGAGAAGAGATAGAGCAATGGCAAATTATCCGACCACCACAGTTCGTTCACCTTGTGCGGAATCAGAGTCATCAAAGTGCCGAGCGAAGACTGGTGTAGGTGTGACAGTGTCACGCCGAGGAGCATGATCGGGATGTAAATCACGCGCAGAATGCGCAACGCGCGGCCCCAGCCAAGCCGTTCAACCGGCACCTGGGCGAACTCCAATGCGAGCACGGTAAGATACAAAAACGCGCACCAGCCGACTTCGTAGAGCGCGGAGGTCGGCGCCCAGGAAACCAGCACCATCCAGACTTTCCAGGGCCGGCCAAGCTCGACCATGAGCATAGTGATGGCGCTGGTGTAGCAGAGCAGCCCCATGAGCACGGCGGGACGCACGAACGAGTGGTAGCGATGCACGCCCAGGATCTCGACCAACGCGGTCATCGTAAATCCAACGGCGCCAACGGCGATCATCGTCATGATGCCGTAGCCGACCCACCAGCCCCAAGGGTAGGCGTTATTGATATTGGCAATCGTGCCAATGCCGGTCGCAAACCGCACGAAGGCGACGACGGCGGCCGCCGCCATGATCGCGAGCAGCAATTTATCCCACCAAGTCAGCCGGATGCGCCAGTTCATGTGTGTTCTCCATGCTGCTCTTGGTGGCGCATGCGCCGCCGTACAAAACGGCAAACACCGGCGCCGTCACGCGCAGCCACCGGTGCGTGAGGTCCGGCATCGGCGTTTTCGGCAAGCCGGTGATGTATCCGATCTGTTCGAACGGAACCGATGAAAGGTGAAGTACGCTGGTGCCGCCTACTTCTTCGAGTCCGTAAATTTCGGGGATATAGGTGCCAGGGGCTTCCGCGATGCGCCGCTTCGCTTCGGTCACCATATCGTCGCGGTCGCCGAAGGTGATCGCGCCGGTGGGGCACACCGTTGCGCATGCCGGGTCCATGCCAACCTCGAGGCGGTCGGCGCAGAACGTGCACTTGTGGATCTTCGGCGCGAAGCTGTCGTAGTCGTATTTGGGAATGATGAAGGGACATGCTTGCATGCAGGCGCGGCAGCCGATGCAGCGCGACTCGTCGAACACCACCGCGCCGATGGGCGTCTTGTTCAAGGCCGTGGTCGGGCACGCCGACGCGCAGGCGGGATGCTCGCAATGCATGCAGAGCTGTCGCCCGAACACCCAATCGGGCTTGGCGCCGGTCACGATCTCATTAAAGGTGATGAGGTTATAGTTGTTGGCGTCGAGATCGCGCGGGTTTTGATAGCCTTCGCCGGCGAAGAAATCCGTCTTGTCCTCCGGCCGGTCGTTCCATGATTTGCACGCCACCATGCACGCCCGGCAGCCGATGCACCGGGTATTGTCCTGAATCATCGCTTTCGGTTTGACTGTCGATGTGCTCATTTGCCGTCCCTTTGTCGTGTTAAAGCAACTTTTTCCGGGCGCTCAATTTCACCACGAGGGCACGAAGTTCGGTTTATCGAAATTTTTTTCTTTCCTTCATGGTCTTCGTAGTGAGTCATCCGTTCCATTTTCCGCCTCTGTGCGCTAGGCCGATGCACGGTCCTTTCTCTTGATATTGCAGAGAAATACTTTGGTCTCGGGGATGTGCGAGTTGGCATCGCCGACACTGGCGGTGAGATCATTGCAGATGTCGCCCGGCACGATGCCCGCATAGCCCCAGTGCCACGGCAGCCCAATCTCGTCGATCATCTGACCTTCGACAAAGAACGGCTGGAACCGTTCGGTCACAAGCGCATAGACCTCGATGGAACCGCGCGCGCTGCTGACGATCACCTTGTCGCCGTTCTTGATCCCTTCGCGCTTGGCCAGCGCCGTACCGATCTCAACGAATGCGCTGGGCACCAGGCCGGCGAGCCAGGGCATGTTGCGGCTCATCGCGCCGGTCTGCCAATGCTCGGAAACTCGGTACGTGGTCGCGACGATCGGAAAGACATCCGGCGTGCCGTATTTATCAAACTCGGTGGACTGCCAAACCTGCGCGCAGGGACTCGACTGGATCTTGGAGAACGGATTTTTCACCGGGCTCTCCACGGGTTCGTAGTGCTCGGGGAATGGGCCGTCCCCGACATCCGGTGAGTAGAGTTGCCCAACCCCCGATGCCAGCATAATAAAGGGATTCATCTCGCCCGGCGGCATGGCGCCGTCGGGGACGTCACCTTCCCATGCTTTTTGCTCGGCGTTCCAGCGGATCACCCATTTGCGCGGGTTGAACGGCTCGCCTTTTCGATTAACCGAGGCGCGGTTGTAGAGAATCCTTCGGTTCATCGGCCACGTCCATCCCCACTTCGGGTGGAGTCCGATCTTGTTCGGCGCATCGGACGTATCGCGGCGCGCGGCCAGGTTGCCTTCTTCGGTATAGCCGCCGCAGTAGATCCAGTTCCCCGACATCGTGCTGCCGTCGTCGCGCAGCTGCGCGAATCCGGACACCTGCTTGCCGGCGGCGAACTCTTTGCCGTCTTTTTCGGTTACATTTACCAGGAAGCGTCCGTTGAGCTCGCGCGCGACGCGGTGGGGATCGGCGTGCTCTCCGTAATCCCACGCGAGGTGGCGGATCGGCTCGGGAAACACTCCGTCTTTCTCATAAGCCCGCTTCATGGCTTTGGCGAGGCCGTCGACAATATCGAGGTCGGGGCGACTGTCGGCAATGGGTTTTACGGCCTGATGGCGCCACTGCGCCCAGCGCCCGCTGTTGACGATGCTGCCTTCCTTTTCAACGCCGGAACAGGCAGGCAGAACGAACACCTCGGTAGGAATTTGCGCCGGATCGGCGCCCGGCCGCTTCCAGAAACTCGCGGTTTCGTGCTCGAACAAATCGGCGACCACCAGCCACTCGAGCTTATCGAGACCGGCGCGTATCAAGCGCGCGTTGGCGCCACCCACCGCGGGATTCTGGCCGAAACAGAAGAGCCCTTTTATTTCGCCGGCGAGCATCGCGTGGGTGAGCGCAAGAAACGCGTAGCCCTGTCCTTGAAATCCGGCGCCAAGCTTCGGCAGGTAATTAAGAGCAAAATCATTCTCGCTGGTAGCCTGTTCTCCCCACCACGCTTTCAGCAAACTTACGACATATTTTGGTGTGTTCTGCAGCCAGTTTGCGCTGTTGGCAGGATCGAGGCTGGTGGGCGTTACGCGCGACAGATAGGTTTTCAAATCTGCATCAGCCTCGACCGGAAGCCGCAGGTATCCCGGCAGGCCGTCCCAGTTGAGCCCCTGATCGGTGGACCCCTGTACATTGGATTCGCCGCGCATCGCGTTGACGCCGCCGCCGGCAACCCCGATGTTGCCGAGCAGTAATTGCAGGATGGCGTAAGAGCGGATGTTCTGCGTGCCGTGGCTGTGCTGCGCGGTACCCATGGCGTAGAGCCAGGTGCCGGCCCGGTCGGGAGCATAGGTCCCGGTGTAGAGATCGCAAACACGCAGATAGTTTTCTTTGGGTGTGCCCGTGATGCGGCACACCGCATCGGGATCGTAGCGCGAGAAGTGCTGCTTCAGCAGTTGGAACACGCAGCGAGGATGTTTGAGCGTCGGATCGCGCCGCGGCCGTCCCTGCCCGTCCAGTGCGTAGGTCCACTGGGATTTATCGTAGCGTCTGGTTTTGGGATCGTAGCCGACAAACAACCCGTCCGTGAAGTTGTAGCCGTCGCCGACGATCCAGGAGGCATTGGTATACTCGCGTACGTACTCCTGCTGAATGCGATTATGTTCGATGGCGTAATTGATCATACCGCCGACGAAAGCGATGTCGGTGCCGGAGCGCAGTTTGGCGAATACGTCGGCGATCGAGCTGGTGCGATTGAATCGGGGATCCACGTGCAGAATATAGGTGCCTTGTTCCTTGGCGCGCGCCAGCCAGTTCATCGCGATGGGGTGATCTTCCGCCGGATTTCCCCCCATGATCAGGACGACATCGGCGTTCAGCATATCCACCCAATGGTTAGTCATCGCCCCTCTGCCGAATGAGGCCGCCAGACCGGCGACCGTGGAGCTGTGTCAGAGCCGGGCCTGGTGCTCGACATACACCAGGCCGATGGCCCTCATGAGTTTTACGAGGAGGTAGGCCTCCTCGTTATCCAACGCCGAGCCGCCGAGACAGGCGATCGCCTCGGTGCGATTTACGACCCGCCCGTCGATCGTTGTCTTGAAGGTTTTGTCGCGCGTTTCTTTGATGCGCGCGGCGATCCGTTCCAGCGCCCAATCCCAGCTCTTCTCTTCCCACGCCGCGCCGTTAGGTTTGCGGTAGAGGACTTTTTGCAGCCGCCGCGAGTTGTTCACAACCTGGATGCCCGCCGCTCCCTTGCTGCACAAGGTGCCTTCGCTGATCGGATGGTCGGGATCGCCCTCGATGTGGATCACCTTGCCTGCGCGGGTCGAGACGACCTGGCCGCAGCCCACGCCGCAGAAAGGGCAGACCGTCGTGGTATTGGTCGCGCCGCGAGTTTTGAGCGGCGGAATCGCCGGGGCGCAGCCCGACTGCGCCAAGGCGCCGATCGCCACCGTGCCGGTGGTCAGTCCCTTGAGAAATTGCCGGCGGGTCGAACGCGGCGCTGCAAGATTGATCGCGAGATCGTGCTCGTCCGGTTTCTCGTCAGTTTTATCGTTCATCTTTATCCTCTGTGCGCAGTTAGCCGATATTCCGTATTTAGAAACGCTTGGAACCGTCCAAAGTGTTATCATCGTCGGCGCAGCTCAACGGCATAGGACTACTAGCAGGCTGTCGATCTGCGCCGGTAACTTAGGAGCGGCAAAGATTACATGGTTGCTATAACAGAACTCGAAGAGATGAGGATATTGGACCTTGGTCCAATACGGGTATCGTTGGGAGTTTTCCGCCGTGCCATTCCGTTCGCGATCGGGAACCTTCCCCCTAACGGAATTTCCCGGCGCATTTTTTCCGTTCCTGGGGCTCTCGAGTGGCGAACATCCGATTGCAACACGGTCTGCTTCGGCAGAACTACGCTTGACTCTCGGCAGTCGAATACGATTACGGTTTAGCGTTTGGCGCGCGCGCAACGCTTTTGCCGTCGCGCAAAGCGATCTGACCTTTTCTGGAGAAATCAACCGACTCGCCGAGGATCCGCGCGGCTTCTTGCGGCGCATGAAAGCCGGTTGAGTTTTCCGCCTCGACGAAATCGAGATAGAACTGCGCCTTGCGCTGGAAGTCCTGCGCCGCTGCGAGTTCCTTCTCAGTCTTACCCGCTCCCTTTGCCGCTTTTAGATCCTTGATCAAATCCATCAACGCATCCATCGCCACATTGCGCATCTTAAAGGTGCGCTCCTGAATCGTCTCGATCCGTGCCTTGAGCTCTTCTTCCGGCCACCTGTGACAGGTCTGGCAAGCGCGGTTGATGTTGAGCACTGGGCTGCGCACGTGGTGATCGCTGATCTTGAGCGCGCCTTCGCGTTTGTAGGGCATATGACAATCGGCGCAAGTCACGCCTGAGCGCGCGTGGATGCCTTGACTCCACATCTCGAACTCCGGATGCTGCGCCTTGAGCACGCCCGCGCCAGTATCGGCATGGGTCCAGTCTTTGAACTGCGCCTCATCGTAGTAAGCCTGAATCTCTTCGACCTTGAGCCCTTTGGTCCACGGGTACACGAGGCGTTTTTCCGCTCCTCGAAAATAATATTCGACGTGGCATTGGCCGCAGACATAAGCGCGCATCTCCTGGCGCGTCGCCTGCTTGTTGACATCGTAGTTCTGAACGCCTTGTGTGGCTTTGAAAGCGCGGATGCCTTCGATGAAGCCGGGGCGGGTGACGCGCAGTTCCATGGTGCTGGCATCGTGACAATCGATGCAGGCCACCGGGTGCGAGACCAGTTTGCGCGCTTCGAAAAAAGGCATTTGATTAAATTTCTCGAAGCCTTTGATGAGGTCGCCGTCTCCGGCCTTCTTGTAGGGTACGTAGACCGAGCCGTGGCATTGAATGCACGTACCTGGCTGTTTGACCACTTGCTGGCGCTCGGTGAGGGTTTGGTCGTCGAGCATATAAGCATGACCGCGCTCTTCGCGAAAATCTTTGGCAAAGGCGTAACCGGCCCACATCGTCTTCAAGCGCGGATCTTCTTCGATCTTTGACTGCGAAATCACGGAGCGTGGATCCGCCTTCGTCGGCGTGCGCGGCAGAGCCTCGCTGCCACCGAACCGGGTGCGCACCTGATCAACGGTTCTTTTGTAATCATCATATTGCAGCGGAAAATTCTTGCCCCACACGGCGGGATCTTCGGTATCATCGGTCAGCTCGACGACCCGATAAAACGGATTGCGTGCCTCCTGCTTGCGCTCAAAGATATTCATCAGTAGGCCGACGCCGACGATGGTTGCGAGCACGGCCGCGCCCACAATGACGAAGAACAAACGGCGGCGCCGTCGAGTAGAAGCATCGTTGGCAATGATTTCAGCCATAGGTTTCTCCTAGATAGCTAGCTTGAGATTCGTCTGATCACTGCAAGTGCCCAACCGAGTTATGGCAGCTCAGACAAGCGAGTTGTGCGCCGCTCGCTGCCGGGTGCAATGCTTCAATTGCATCGACAATTTCCCCATGGCAAGTGCGGCAGGCCTGCTCGGTGATTTCCCGGCTGTGCGGCTTGATTTGAATATTGTCCTCATAGCCGCCGGTGGTAAAAAAGAAGGAGTGCCAGAAGCCATTTGAGGCCTTGGTCAGATATTTGCCAAGAATATTGTGCGGCGTGTGGCAGCTATTGCAGGTCGCAACCGCGCGGTGTGACGACTTGAGCCAGCCGTCGAATTGCTCGCGCATCACGTGGCAGTTGGCGCAGGCCGCCGCGTCATCCGTCAAATAGGACCAACCCTTGGCATAGGCAAAAGTATACACGCCGATGCCGACGGCAATACCGATCACCATCCCGAGCAGGATGCCTTGAATGGTGCGAAGTTTCATCTAGGTTTTTGGTCTACTCATTATGTTGCGGCTCTCGCCTGACGAAGAATAGATGTCGGAGCGCGGCAACTTCTCCTGTTTCTGGCGTTTACCCAAGCACGTGTTCCTCGACGGTTTGAACGCTTTAAACGACTTGAACGCATATTATGGCTGCCAGCCACCACCGAGCGCGCGGTAGAGCTGGACGACGGCGTTGAGCTGAGCTCCACGCGTGCGCGCAAGGTCTAATTCGGCAGCAAAAAGATCCTGGTCGGCGATCAAGACCTCAAGATAATTGGCCAATCCGGTATCATAGCGCAGACGCGAGAGATTCGAGGCGTCTTGCAGCGCCTCAACCTGCGCTTCCTGCTCGACTCGCAGCTCCCTGAGTTTGTCAATCGTTACCAGCGCGTCCGCCACCTCCCGGAAACCGTTTTGCGCCGCCTTCTCGTATTGCGCAAGCGACTGGTCAAAGCGCGCGATCGTCGCCTCATAGTTCCAGAATAGACGCCAGCCCTGAAAAATCGGTTGCAAGAAACCGCCGGAAACCGACCAGATCGCCGCGCGTTTGTCGGCGATGTTGGAGATATCGTGACTGAACCCGCCGAGCACCGAGTCTAGCGAGAATGTAGGAAAGTAGAGCGCTTTGGCGGCCCCGATGTCGGCGTTAGCCGCAACCAGCAACTGTTCGGCGCTCTGCACGTCGGGACGGCGCTCCAGCAACGCCGAAGGCAAGCCCGCCGGAATCGTGGGCGGATGATATTGGTCGACTAGAACCGTGCCGCGTGGAACCGGCCCGGGATTGCGCGCCAGAAGAAAGTTGATGAGATTTTCTTGAAGCGCGATCCTACGTTCCAAATCGGGAATCACGGCGGCGGTGCGCGAGCGATTGGCGACTGACTGATTCAGTTCGAGCCGGTTGGAGACACCGCCGGCAAGCCGTCTTTGGTAAAACTGAATGGTCTCGTCGTTGAGCTGAAGTGTGCGCCGGGCGATTTCGAGCTCCAGATCCAGCTCTCTCAGATTAAAGTAAGACTGCGCGACATCGGCAACCAGCGTGATGTACACGGCGCGCCGGTCCATCTCACTGGCGACATACCTGGCGCCGGCCGCTTCGGCTTCACGCCGGATCCGGCCGAATACATCGATTTCCCAAGTCAGGCCTAGGGTGGCAAACCAATTTTGGAAACTCCGGTTGGCGCCAAGTGACTCCGGCGGATCCGTCGCCCGAGAGACCTGTTCAGCGCTACCGCCCCCGTTAAGCGAGACTTGGGGATAAAAAGAAGACCGTGTCACACCGATCTGGGCCCGCGCCTCCTCCACTCGAGCGGCCGCGGTGCGCAAGTCGTAGTTGTTGCGCAAGGCATCTCGGGTCAACTCCTGGAGCACCGGATCGTTGAAGAGCTTCCACCATGGAATGTCGGCGAGCGATTCAGCTTGGGGCGCTTCCAGGGCGCCGCGATGATTATCCGGGACTGGTATTGTGGGCCGACTATAGTTTGGACCCACCGTGCACCCGCCGATGAGAAACGCGACGACAGAAACCAGCGCGGTTGCCTTCATTTAGTGCGCCCCCTCATGCGAGGGCATGACAGGGACTGCGCTCGGCGCCAATTTTTTCTTCCTCCCCAATCCCTCTACGAAGGCGAAGTTTCCTGGAATGAGGAAGACACCAAGAAAGGTAGCGATCAGCATGCCCCAGAACACGGCCGTGCCCATGACGTTCTGCGCGCCGGCCCCAGCGCCGCTCGCGAGCATAAGCGGCACGACACCCAAGATGAATGCAAATGCAGTCATGAGGATCGGGCGGAAGCGCAGCCGCGCCGACTCGAGCGCGGCATCTTGAGGCGACATGCCTTCGTCGTGTTTCGCCTTGGCGAACTCTACGATCAGAATCGCGTTCTTGGCGGCGAGACCGATCAGCATGATGTTGCCGACTTGAACGTATACGTTGTTGTCGTAGCCCATCAGCCAAACGCCAAAGAAGGAGCCCAGAGCCACGAGCGGCGAGCCGAGCAGAACCGCCCATGGCAGGCGCCAGCTCTCATACATAGCGGCCAGCAGGAGAAAAACGAAAACGATCGCAAGAGCAAAGGTCGGTCCCGCCGGCGGCGCGACTTTTTCCTGATAGGAAAGACTCGAATAGGCGAAACCCAGCTCTTTTGGCATCGTCTGTTTGAAAACGTCCTCGAGCGCGGCCAACGCCTGGCCGGAAGTGTAGCCGCGGCCGGGCACGCCATTAATTTCCACGGAGCGGAACAGGTTGAAGCGAACCGTGATCTCCGTGCCGCCCTCAGACGTAATGGTGACCAGTGTCGCGAGCGGGATCATCGTGTTGGTGGTGCGGCTGCGCACATAAATGTCACCGATATCTTTGGGCTTGCGGCGGTAGTCGGCCTCGGACTGCACGTAGACGCGGAACAGACGGCCGAAACGGTTGAAATCATTCACGTAGCTGCCGCCCATGCTCGCGGACAGAGCCTGAAAGACTTCGTTGATCGGCACTCCCAGCGTGCGCGCCTTCTCGCGGTCGAGGTCCACCTTCACTTGAGGATAGCGGGGATCGAAGGAGGTGAAGAGATTAGCCAGTTCCGGCCGCTTTCGCGCTGCCTCGAGAAATTGACGGGTAAAGTCGCCGAGCTGCTGCACGGTGAGCGCACCGCTACGATCCTGCAACAGGAAGTTAAAACCGGCCGAGGCGCCAAAGCCCGAGATTGTCGGAATGTTGAAAGGAAATACGATCGCCTCGGGAATATTCGCCACCTGCCGCTGCAAATTCGCCATGATGCCGCGCACATGGAGCGCATCGGAATGGCGCTCGTCCCACGGCTTCATCCGGACGAAAATGGTGCCGAAGTTGGGTTGGTAGGTGCTCGTCACCACGCCGTAGCCGCCAATGGTCGAGAAAGAATCGACCCCGTCAGTCTTGGCCAGGATCTGCTCGACTTGCGACAATACCTTCCCCGTGCGTTCGAGAGACGCCGCGGGCGGGAGCGTGACGTTGACACCGAAAATTCCTTGGTCCTCTTCGGGGATGAATCCCGCGGGCAGCGCGCCGCCGAAAAGACCGGCGCCGACGGCCACCGCGGCGACGATAACGATGGTCAGTATCGAACGCCGCACCAGGAGCCGCGAGGTGCTGATATAGGCGTTGGTCGTGCGGTCGAAGGCGCGGTTAAACCAGCCGAAGAATTTTCCCAGCGGTCCGCGGGCCGGCTTTGGAGCTCGCAGAAACATGGCACAGAGGGCGGGCGCGAGCGACAGCGCGCAGAAGGCTGAGAGCAGCACCGAAATGGCGATGGTCAAGGCGAATTGCTGATACATCTGTCCGGTCAAACCGCCAAGGAAAGCGACCGGGACAAAGACCGCGGACAGGATCAAAGCGATACCGACAACCGGGCCCGAGACTTCCTTCATCGCTTGGATCGTCGCTTCCTTCGGGCTCATCCCATGCTCGATGTGATGCATCACGGCTTCGACCACGACGATGGCGTCGTCCACCACGATCCCGATGGCTAGCACCAGGCCGAACATCGAAAGCGTGTTCACCGAGAAGCCGAGCATCGGAAAAAAAATGAACGTGCCGATCAGCGAAACGGGCACAGTCAGGAGCGGGATAACGGTTGCGCGCAGGTTCTGCAGGAAAATAAAAACCACGAGAGTGACCAGGATCACCGCCTCAATGAACGTATGGACGATGCCCTCGATGGAGGCCTCCACCGCGGGCGTCGTATCGTAAACGATCTTGTAGTCCATGTCGGGCGGGAACAGCGTTTTCGCTTGGCGCAGCGTCTCGTAGATCGCCTCGGAGGCCTTGAGCTGGTTTGCGCCCGGCAGCAGATAGACGGCCATCGTGCCGGAGGGCTTGCCGTCGAGCCGTCCAAAGGAGTCGTAGTTCTGCGAGCCCAGCTCGGCGCGCCCGACGTCCTTGACGCGGATCTTTGCGCCGGTTTCAGTCTGACGGATAATGATGTTCTCGAACTCCTCGGGGTTGACGAGCCGCCCGGGGGCGCTCACCGTATAAGTAAACTCCTGGTCTTTTGGTGAAGGTGCCGCGCCGACGCGCCCGGCCGGGGCCTGCAAATTCTGCTCTTTAATTGCGGAGATCACATCGGAAGGCGTGAGGGCGAGCCTAGCCAACCTGTCGGGACGCAGCCAAATACGCATGCCATAATCGGCGCCGCCGAAAAGATCGACCTGGGCGATGCCGGGGATACGGAGAAGCTGATCGCGCAAATTAATGCCGCAATAGTTGGTCAAAAAGTTCGCGTCGTAGCTCCCGCCGGGAGAGTTGACTGAGATCAGCATCAAAATGCTCGGGCTCTGTTTCTTAACCGTGACACCCTGCTGGACCACCTCCTGCGGCAGCCGCGCCTGAGCCGACGACACCCGGTTTTGAGTTAAGACGTTTGCCGTGTCCTGGTCGACGCCGACCTCGAAGTTGACGTCGAGCTGCATGCGGCCGTCGCTGGTATTCGACGACTTCATGTAGATCATCCGGTCGACACCGTTGACTTCCTGCTCGATGGGCGTCGCCACCGATTGCTCGACCGCGACCGCAGACGCGCCGGGGTAGGTCGCCGTGACCCGAATGGAAGGCGGCGCCAGGAATGGGTACTGCTCGATGCTAAGTCCCTTCAAGGTGAAAAGTCCCATCAGGACCAAGATGATGGAGATGACAATGGCAACGATGGGCCTGCGGATGAAAAAATTTGCCATGACCTATTTCCCTGTCTTGAGTTTGCTATGCGTTGGAGGCGTTCTGGCTGAGCGCAGCGCCCGCTTCGCTCTTCTCCAGCTTTGCGTTGACTTTCACGCCGGGGCGGACCTTTTGAATGCCCTCTACGATCACCTTTTCTCCGGGCTTGGCTCCTGAATCGATAAGCCACAAGTTGCCGACGCGTTCGCCCACTTTCACCATACGCTGCTCCACCGTCTCATCCGGCTTCACAACCATGACGCTGTAGAGGCCTTGAATTTCCTGCACCGCGCGTTGCGGAACCAGCACGGCCCCTTGCTTGACGTCGGTGACAATACGCGCGCGTCCATACTGGCTCGGACGCAGAATCCGCTCGGGATTCGGAAAGCTAAATTGGCCGCTCAGAGTGCCCGTCGTTGGATCCACGGCGCGCTCGACCGAGTCCAGACGTCCTTTATGAGGGTGCACGCTGCCATCGGCAAGAATTAACTCAACGCCGAATTTCTGGTTCTGAGATTTGTCGCGAATGGCGCCACGCCGGGCAAGTCTTAAATACTCCGCTTCGGCAATCGCGCAGCGAAACAGAATCGGATGGATCTGAGAAACAGTGTTAAGAAGTGTCTCTCCGCCCGACACCAAGCTGCCAACTTTTTTCTGTGTCGTGCCGATCAGCCCATCGATCGGCGAAGTGATTGTGGTGTAGGCCAGGTCGAGCTTAGCTTTAGCGAGTTTTGCTTCGTATGCGGCGACCTGAGCCTGGGCGGCCTCCTGCGCCGAGACCGCGTTGTCGAGCTCCTGTTGACTGACGGCCTGCTGTTTTGCAAGGGGCGTTAAACGAGCGACGTCATTATTGGTTTTGTCGACTCGCGCGCGCGTTGTGGAAAGATTGGCCGAGGCCTCCGCGAGCGCAGCTTCAAAGGGCTGGGGATCGATCCGATACAGGAGCTGACCTTTTTTGACGAACGAACCCTCGGTGAAGTTCATGGAAACGAGATAGCCTTCGATCCGCGCGCGAATCTCGACATCTTCCGATCCTAAGGTCGCTCCAACTAGCTCGATGGAAATGGGCACATCGTTCTGTGTGACTTCCGCTACTTGCACCTCCGGCGGCGCAGGCGGCGGCGGAGCCTCTGTTTTTGAGCAGGCAACGGTTGCCGCTAAAATGAGAAAATAAATGAGAGTGGGTGAACTGCGCATCAATCGCCCCAGCCTCAAGCGAACGCTTTCATGGTTCACGTTATCCCCCTTGGGTTGAATTCATCGATCGCACGATTATCTGCCGACCTCCTGCGCGGAGTGCTTTAAGCCCATTAAGTCTTCAGGTGAGGATGGCATTCCTCTCCCTGCAACTTCCGGTGCAACTCCTACTTATCGAAATGCCGCGATCCGGTATATTGGACCTCACGTTGCGCATGACCGACCAGCGCGGCTCGCGCTTGACGGCTTGCTTTCCCAGGACCCAATGGCCGTAGAGCGCTTCGATAGTGCCATCGCGGCGCTTGAGCTCGATCCATGTATTGATGAAGTTAGCCCAGTCATGGTCGCGACGTGCCACAGGATACGCCAATGGAATCTTAACAATTCCTGGTTCCGGAACGACCACGGTGAATTTCGGGTAGAGCAACGTCAGCACCGACCCGCTCTCGGCCGGCATGGCTATGGCGTCGAAGGTTTCTCCTTTCAAGTGGGCCTCGATCTGAGCAACCGTGTCGATTAGCGCGAGCTTGAGCGCCGGCGCACGCGTTTTGAGCTGATCGATGTAGTACGGCAAGTTGGGAATGGCGACGCGGAATGCCCCAAGTTCAACGATCGCCGCCCAGGTCGAGAACTGATCGCGCAGGTGGTCTTTCACCACAAACGCAAGCGTCTCGTCGAGGTAAGGTTCCGAGAACAGCATTGCGCCGGCGCGATCGGG
>JAJONK010000421.1 GCA_021323355.1 Deltaproteobacteria bacterium | reverse complement strand
CAACGCACTGCTGAAAACCCTTGAGGAGCCTCCAGCCTCGGTGAAATTCATTCTTGCCACCACCGAGCCGCATCGGTTGCCCGAGACAATCTTGTCTCGATGCCAGCGGTTTGATTTCCGGCGCATATCGCTGAAAGAAATCGTTCAACGGCTAGGTGACATTTCCGCGAGAGAAGGTCTCAAGATCAGCCAAGGCGCTTTGATAGCGGTTGCTCGCGAAGCGGACGGAAGCATGCGAGACGCTCAGTCGTTATTGGAGCAAGTGTTATCCTGCTTCGGGACAGAGCAAGCAACTGAAGTAGATGAAACATTGCTACAGGAGGGTAAACGATGCCTGGAATTGGTGGCGCAGGCCGCCGAGCAGGGACGCGACTTAACCCGGTTGTCAAAAGATTTGGTGGAGCATTTTCGAAATTTGATGGTTGCGCAGCTATGTGGACAAAAAAGACCAAAGGATCAGGAGCGAGCGGAACTTCTCGATTTGCCGGACCAAGAGGTCATCGCGTTGGGCTCCCAGGCGGCCAACGTGTCTATTGATACTTTATTGGATTATTTCGAGCTTATGGCAGCGGGGGAGGACGAGATCGCGCGCGCCGCCAATCCTCGTTTCATTTTGGAGACGCTGCTAGTGCGATTAGCGATGCTGCCTAAAACTCTTCCTGTTAGTCAACTGATCGAACGGCTCACACAGCTTGAGACCCGGGTAGTCAGCGAGCGAGAAGCAGCTCCTGTGGGAATCAAAACGCTAGCACCGCGGCTCTCGATTAACGTTAGTCCAGATCCCGTCGAAGCGACCACGGCGCCGTCTTCAGCTGCCATTTCACAGGACAAAGACCAGGTCTGGCGGACGTTTGTCTCGTTTATCGGCAAAGAGAAGAAACTATTGGCATCCCATTTGGAGTCCGGCAGCGCTGTCGCTATTGCACCCGAATCTTTGACCATAGGGATTGCCGAGAAGCATCATCTTAACTATCTCCAAGATCTCGAGAACATGACTCTCTTGAGAAGCTTTGCGAAACGTTTCTTTTCGCGCGAGATGACAATCCAGTTGACCCAGTTGGACGCTGCACCTGCCAAGTCTCAGCAGGGGTCCCTGGCAAGCGGTGAGAGCAGCAGCGAAATGGTTAAGGAAGCGCTGCGGATTTTCGGCGGCTCGATCAAAGGAGTTCGGACCGACAAAATCTAAGGACAAAATCTAAGGAAGATCGATTTACCGTTTAAAGTAGGAGGATCCATGGCTAAAGGAATTGGCGGAATGGGTAATTTGCTCAAACAAGCGCAGGAAATGCAGTCGCGTATGGCAAAGATCCAGGAAGAGTTGGCACAAAAAACCGTGGATGGATCGGCCGGCGGTGGTATGGTTCAGGTGACGGTGAATGGTCAGCTTGCACTTACGCGGATTACGATCGATCCAAGCGTAATCAATTCCGAAGAAAGAGAGATGCTCGAGGATCTGATTATGGCTGCAATTAATGATGGTATGCGTAAGGCACGTGACATGGCTTCATCGGAGATGAGTAAGATTACCGGGGGACTTAAAATCCCGGGACTGTCCATATGAGTGCTTATCCCGCGCCTCTTGCACGGCTGGTTCAAGAGTTATCGAAGCTTCCTGGAATTGGGGAAAAAACGGCGGCGCGCCTGGCATTCCACATGTTAAAAGGAAAGAAAGACGATGTTTTCAATCTTGCCGACAGTATCGGCAAGTTGCGCAAAGAAATGGGGCTCTGCCGAATTTGCTTCGGATTCAGCGAGGTCGATCCGCAAAGCGGCGAAACGAGTGTTTGCATAATTTGCCGAAATCCTGAACGAGACCAGCAGAGTATCTGCGTCGTTGAAGAGCCGTCGGATTTGATCGCGGTAGAAAGATCACAAGAATTTCGCGGGCTCTATCACGTGCTTCATGGAACCATCTCACCGTTGGACGGTATCGGGCCGGATGCATTACGCATCAAAGAATTGGTCGCAAGAATCAAGAGCGAAGTGGTTCAGGAAATTATCGTTGCCACTAATCCGACAATGGATGGGGAGGCGACCGCGCTTTATCTATCCAAAGTGATCAAACCGCTGGGCGTTGCGGTAACCCGGATTGCCCGTGGGCTGCCGATGGGCGGTGACCTTGAATATACCGATGCGGTGACGTTGGGCAAAGCTCTTGAAGGCCGGAGAGAGATATAGGACTAACCATGGGGCGCATCATTCCGGCCATTTTTGTTTCGCTGATACTATCCGGATGCTTTTACCAGGGTCGCAACTTCGATATCTCGCCGGTGAGGAATATCAGAAACGATGTGACGACTCAAAGGGAGATTTATGCAGACTTTGGTGAACCCTTAAGGAGAGGCCTAGAAAACGGCCTGGAAAATTGGGTGTACAGTTATCAATATTACGAGCTCGGGCAGCTGCGCGAGTCCAAAGATCTGTACGTGGTCTTCAACAAGGATAATACCGTCAGAAGTTATTCGTTCACATCGCGCTAAGTTTCGCGGGGGCGACAAGCGCTATCATACCAGTTGAAAGAAAATCAAAATTTTCGTCACCAACCAGCCGATCACACCGCAGACCGGAAATGTCAGTACCCACGCCGTGACGATCTCGAACGTCACCCCCCAGCGCACGGCCGAGAGCCTCCGAGTGGCACCGACGCCGATGATGGCGGTGTTGATGGTTTGAGTTGTACTTACTGGGATGCCGAGCCGAGTCGCCACCTCGATTGTGACCGCAGCGGCAGTTTCGGCGGCGAAGCCATGAACCGGTTCAAGCTTGGTGAGGCGCAGTCCCATGGTACGAACAATCCGCCATCCGCCGACGGCGGTACCTACCCCCATCGTTACAGCACAAAGTAAGATCACCCAAATCGGCACCCTGAATTCGGGTAAAATCCCGCCAAGTAGAAGAGCCAAAGTAAACACGCCAATGAATTTCTGGCCGTCGTTGGAACCATGACTAAACGCCATGAACGCTGCCGAGAGAATTTGCAGGCGTCCGAAGATGCGCCGAACTTTTCCCGGTCGGCTGTGGGCCAGCCCGCGGTATAGAATCGCCATCAGCAACAAACCCCCAAAAAAACCTAAAAAGGAAGAAAATAGCAGACCAATCAGGACTTTGCTCCAGCCCGCCCAGACCAGGCTTTCAGGACCTGCGGTGGCGAGTCCGGCGCCTGTCAAACCGGCGATCAGAGCATGACTTTCGCTTGTCGGTAACCCGTAGTACCACGCCAGCGTGCTCCAAACGATGATTCCAACCATTGCAGCCGCCACAGTAGTAAGATTGATGATTTCTGGACGTACGATATCTTTGCCAATCGTTGCCGCGACCGCGGTGCCCGACATGGCGCCTATGGCATTGAGCACCGTTGCCATGATCAGCGCCTGATAAGGCGAAAGCACTCGTGTCGAAACAACCGTGGCGATAGCGTTCGGTGAGTCGGTCCACCCGTTGACGAATTCGGCGGCCAGAATGAGTCCCAGGACCAGAAGAAGCAACAGGTTGCCGTCGAGCATGTTGAGGGCTGATGGAGGGGCTTAGGAGTTTTTCAGACCGACCGTCTCGAGAGTGTTCGCTACGTCTTCGCAGCGGTCAGTAGCAGATTCGAGGATTTCGTAAACGTCGAGCCATTTGATGACGTCCAGAGGAGGCGTTCCGTTTTCAAAGAGCCGACCAATGGCTTTGCGATAAATATCATCCGCGGTGTTTTCAAGCCGGTTGATTTCGATGCAATACTCGTCGATATCATCCAATCGCGGCATGTG
>JAJONK010000420.1 GCA_021323355.1 Deltaproteobacteria bacterium | reverse complement strand
CGGGACGCCGCCGCACTACAGTCGGAACTCGCCGCTGTTACCGGCGAGCAAATTCGCACCTTTGTTCGACGCAAAATCGAGCGGTTTTCGGATAACGCCAACGCCTTGAGTCTTTATCCGCTTGGCAGTAAAGAGCAACAGTTACTTCTTGGCCTATTGGTCAAAAACGACAGCAGCTTTACTGACGCTTCTATTATTCCGACCTAAGTGACCAGAGTAAATCGCCTAAATTCATCAAAGCACTCACAGGCGAAGACTTTATAAGTCGAGTCTACACTTCGCCGCAAGCTCAGCCATACGTGACACTGGCCATTCCCCTGTGGGGTGCGGCGCAGAGTGTCGCCGGCGTAGTCTCGGCCGAGGCCGATCTCTCGTTTCTATGGGAAGCGATTGGAAAAATTAAGTTCGGCACTGCAGGCTACGCCTACTTAGTAGATGAAAATGGAAATCTCATTGCGCATAAAGATGCGACGCTGGTATTAAAGCGGATGAATCTCCGAGACATTGAGGGAGTCAAAAGATTCTTAGACAACCCCACGCGTCCGGATTCCAGTCCCGCTGGCGAAGGGAGGGGATTATTGGACAGCGCTGTATTGGTTACGTATGCGCCGGTACGCGAGTTAGGCTGGTCGGTTATCCTGGAGGAGCCCCTCGAGACCGCACTAGCGAACGTGGAAATACTAAAGCGTTCAGCGGTCGTTTTCCTGGTGGTGGGTTAGCTGCTGAGTTTAACAAGATGACGGACGCTCTCCAAAACTCGTACGCGACTTTGGAACAAAAGGTGGACCAGAGAACCAAGGAAATTTCGGCTCTCTATAGCGTCACCACAGCAGTAAACCAATCCTTGACTCTTGAAGATATCGCGGACGCGGTGATCGCAAAGATAACAGAGATATTCCACTTTGAGACTACGCGGGTTTTTATTTTTAACCACGAGACGGATGAATTAGAGTTGCGAGCATCTTTAGAATTAGACACGAATCAACCGGCCGATGTCCGTACATACAAGCGTGGCCAGGGTATAGTTGGCCGCGTTGCCGATTCCGGTGAGCCAATGATTTTCGAAGATATCGCCACAGACCCGCGCTATGCTGCGCTGAGCAGGAGTAAAGCGACGGATAAAGCTAGGCGCAGTTTCTTTGCGGTGTTCCCAATCAAGACCCAGTCGCGGGTCTTTGGCACGATGCTTTTCAACGCCCGCTCTCCTCGGAAACTGACGATCGATGAAACGCGCTTGCTGACATCGATGTCAGAACATCTTGCCGTCGCGTTTGAAAAGGCCAGTTTGTTCCGGCAATCAGAGACCAGGTCTCAACAGCTTTCCGTTCTTAATACGATTGGCACGGCAGTTAGCCAGTCGCTGAATCTCGAAATTGTACTAAGCGAAGCCATCAAAAAGATGGTTGAAGCACTCGATTTTGATGCCTGTTGGATTTACATTCGAGACCCGATTGAAGAAGAACTACGGCTTGAGGCTTACCAAGGTCTCGACGATGACTTGGCTCGCTCCATGGATCGCCGAAAATTGTCAGCCGGAATTAGCGGTAATATCTTTCAAACAGGCGAACGAATGGTTTTTGAAGACATTCGGAATGATGCAAAGTACCAGCAACTGACGTCTCGTAATAAGATTGGCACCGCCGGCTTTTCAAGCGGAGCTGGCTTCCCGATCAAGGCCAAGCAGAAAGTCATCGGAGTTTTACATCTTGCCAGCAAAGCAAGACGCCGCTTTGCTTCCGACGAACTTAGACTCATCGAGTCCATTGCTCAGGAGATAGGTGTTGCCGCGGAAAATGCGCGGCTCTTTGAGCAAGTGAACGAGAAGACCGCTGAGCTAGGGCAGATGAACCAGGAGCTACAAGAGGCGAACCGTGCGAAATCTGAATTTATCGCGGCTATGTCGCATGAGCTTAGAACGCCACTCAACGTCATCATGGGCAATGCAGAGCTAACCGGCGACGGGTTTTTTGGTGAGATTAATCCTCAACAGAAAAAATCTATGATGCAGATCCGCCATCATTCTCAGTTTTTGCTTAAATTGGTTAACGATGTGTTGGCGTTGTCGCGGCTGGACGCCAAAAAGATGTCCATTGAACTGGCGGCCGTTGATATCGATGATTTAGTCGCTCATGCACAAAGCCAGATCGAACAACTTAACCAGCATAATCGTTTGCAGGTTTCCTGGGATGTGGAACCGCACTTGCCGACCATTGTCACGGATGTGACTAAGCTCGAAGAGATTTTGCAGAACTTGATCGGCAATGCCTTCAAGTTTACTCCACGAGGTCGGATCCAGCTGAAAGTTAGAAACCTTCACGACCTCGCACGTGTGGAGTTTAGTGTGGCGGATACAGGGATCGGGATTGAAGCACACGATATTGAAAGAATCTTTGCCGCCTTCGAGCAAATAAGGGAGGCGCACACTGGAGAATATAATGGTGTCGGTCTCGGATTAAACATTGTGAAGAAATATCTTGATCTCATGAAAGGCGACATTCGTGTCGAGAGTCATCCTGGTGAAGGCACAACATTCACCTTTTCCGTACCTCATTCTATTGGCCTCGATTCTTGAGAGCATTTGCGATTAATAACGAAGGTGGCGAGCGATCGAACACATAGCCGTTTAATGACTGATCATCACGTCGGAGGAGCCGACCGGAATAGAATTGAACGACGTGTTTATCGTGAGCGAAGAGTTGGAGCATGGTCGGGGCGAGTGGATTCGAACCACCGGCCTCACGGTCCCGAACCGTGCGCTCTACCAAGCTGAGCCACGCCCCGACCCGCTATAAGTAACACACGCAAAGTAGAAAACAACAGGGATTACGATTGGCCGACCGCTTGACGCATGCGACGGATGGTGTCGCTGTAACTAACGGTTTTAAAAATGCCGGAACCCGAGACGATCACTTCGGCGCCGGCGCGTACAACCAAGTTTATATTGTCTGCTTTGATCCCCCCATCTGCTTCGATTAGGATTGGCAGTTTTTCCTTTTCAATTTTGCTTCTCACCTTTTCGATCTGGGGCAAAACATCAGCAATAAAAGCCTGACCGGCAAATCCAGGAAACACCGTCATCATGAGAATCATGTCGATATCCGGAAAGCTGCCCTCGACGTTTTCAATTGCGATGTCAGGATTCACCGCAATAGCCGCCTTGGCTCCTAGTTCGCGAATTTTTTGCAAGCTTTCAGATAGCTTCTTAGTCGTATTCGGATGGATCGATACCCAATCGGCGCCTGCCTTGATGAATTCAGGAGCGTATTTGTCCGGATCGGTAATCATAAGATGAACGTCCAGAGGCATCTTTGTCACTTTTCTAACGGACTCGACCACTACCGGCCCCACAGTGATGTTCGGTACGAAGTGACCGTCCATGACATCTATGTGAAGCCAGTCAGCGCCAGCGGCTTCAACTGTTTGAATTTCATCTTTGAGCCGGCTGAAATCTGCACTAAGTATAGATGGGGCGATTTTTATTGACTCCATTTATGTGACCCTTCGCAAGCGCGCCGCGAAAAAGCCGTCAGTATCATGCTTATGGGGCAGCGCCATAAAATACTTCTCCTTGACGAGCTGCTTCGCTTGATCCGGAAGATAACTTGCGGCGTCCTCTAAAACAAATCCTCTATGACAGGCAAGAAATTCATTCACAATTTTTTCGTTCTCATGAGCGGTGAGTGTGCAAGTTGAATATACTAAAACGCCCTCAGCTTTGAGGTAACTGGCCGCTTGCCTAAGAATTTTTCGTTGCAACTCGCTCAGCCTGAGGACATCGCGGATGTCGCGGTTCCATTTTATTTCCGGATGAGAACGCAAAGTTCCCAGACCGCTACATGGGGCATCGACGAGGATGCGATCATAGGTTGCTTGTTGTCTCGCAGCTACTTGTCTGGTCATGTCGGCTTGTATCGCACGGATCGACTTGAGCCCTAGGCGTATGGCATTTTCACAGATCTTCACCACACCTTTGGGCGATCTATCTATGGCTGTGACTTGGCCGTTGTCATCCATGAGCTCTGCAATATGGGTCGTTTTGCCGCCCGGCGCCGCGCATGCGTCGAGAATCTTCTCGCCTGGTTGCGGATCAAGTAGATAGCCAACCAGCTGAGATGATTCACCTTGAACTTGGAACAATCCTTCTTGATGACCCGGTAATCGATGAATCGGTACCTGCGAACTGAGCAAAATGCCCTGTGGTGACCAGGTAGTCGGTAGCGCTTCAATGCCGTGCGTTTCAAACTCCCTCAGCAAAGCCTGTCGATTAATTCGACAAATATTTGCTCGCAGTACCAGAGGAGCCTGGCGGTTGTTAGCTTGCAGCAGCGCCGTAACATTAGCCTTGCCTAGATACTCAATCCACTCGTTGATCAACCACTCTGGATGCGACCAGTAATCGGCCAGTGCCGCGACCCCGCAGCTGTCCGGGTTGAACGCCTTTTCGGTTCTCCTAGTGCGAATGAAATTACGAACGATCCCATTCACAAAGCCACTTACGCGATTACCCGCGTGCATCTTCGCCAGAGTCACGGCTTCGTTAAGGGCAGCGTACTCCGGTACCCGATCAAGAAAGCTAATCTGATAGAGAGTGACCCGGAGAAGATTTTTAATAAATGGATCAGTTTCCTCGAAAGAACGGCGCGTAAGCTGCTTCAGATGTAGATCTATTCTGCCTCGCCAGCGCAAGGTTCCGTAAACGATTTCCGTTAACAGAGATCGGTCTCTCGCTGACATGCCGTCCCTTTGGAGTACCTGATCCAGGAGGATGTCGGCGTAAGCTTTATCAAGCTCAACTCTGACGAGAATATCAACCGCTTGTTTGCGGACATTCTCGCTGCTCTCAAACGTGGTCACCTGCCGCAATCCGCGCTCCTTTTATAAACTCCACCCCGGGCACCCGCTTTTTATTCTCTAATTGGACCTCTTCAAGAGAGAGCGTGCCGCGTCCAGTTGCAATCCAAAACCCGCCGGTGTCTGCTCTAATTATTTCACCAGGATTGCCTGACCTATTCGTTTGAATTGGAGTTGCCCGGTGAATTTTTAGGAGCTTCCCGTTGAGGTGAGTATACGCTGATGGCCAGGGGGTAAAGGCGCGGACACGGCGCTCAATAGACAGTGCCGGTTGGGTCCAATCGACTAAGCCGTCCTCTTTCTTAATCATCGGTGCAAAGGTCACACACGTCTCGTCTTGACGCTGCGGCTGAAGAGAGTTGCTCTTAAGCCCGCGTATCGTTTTCAGCAGTAAGCGGCCCCCGAGGGGTGCCAGCTTAGCTTGCAACGAAGCTGTCGTTTCATGCTCATCAAGTTGGATTTCTTCTTGAAGGTAGATCGGTCCAGCATCTAGTTGTTCAACAAGTTGCATGGTGGAAACGCCGGTTTTTTCTTCTCCATTGATGATCGTCCATGTGACAGGCGCTGCACCACGATATTTAGGCAAAAGAGAATAGTGTACGTTCAAACATCCACCTGGGGACAGATCCAAGATCGACTTGGGGAGAATGCGTCCAAAAGCTACAACCACGATAATCTGAGGATTCCATGATCTAAGCGCGTCGCAAAAAACCGGATCGCGGATCTTCATGGGTGTAATCACTGGAATCCCCCGGCTCTCCGCCATGCGGCGGACTGGAGACGGCCTGCTTTGCTGTCCTCTGCCTGTTGGGCGGTCGGGTTGCGTGACCACGCCGATAACAGGATCGGAACCATCGATCAGCATTTGCAAGCTGACAGCGGCGATCTCCGGAGTTCCCATAAATACGATGGGCCAAGAAGAAGACATGAAAGGATCGCCTGAGCGACTCTCCTTTGATTTTTCGGCTGCGACTTTCTGGAAGGCAGTTTAGATCATGACCTGGGCCGATTCGGATGGCTCGATCCCGGTGCGCAACATTTTCTTCCGACGGCGTGTGTAGAGATCGCGTTTTAACCGACTGATACGGTCGATGAACAATTTTCCATCCAAATGATCGATCTCATGTTGAAGCGCTACAGCGAGCAAACCCTCCGCCTCTATCGTCCGTTCTTTTCCGTGTTCGTCTAGCGCCACGACTTGTACATGTTCGGCGCGGCGTACTTCAGCCGTGAAATCGACGACGCTCAAGCACCCTTCCTCCCAAACCAGTTGCCCCTCGGAGTGAGTGA
>JAJONK010000419.1 GCA_021323355.1 Deltaproteobacteria bacterium | reverse complement strand
GTGATTTTGAATTGCTTCTGCCAACTAGCAAGCGGGATAAGCTCGCGGACAGTTGCCTCGTTCGACATCGGAAACGACCATGCGACCTTGGCGCTGGCCAACGTCAGTAAGAAACAAATTACGAGATCCAAAACGATACGGGGCAAGCGTAGCATCCTTCATTCTCCTCTAGCGGCGATACACCAGAAGTTTTCCCGACAAGCCTTTTCGCTGGTCTTGCTCTGAGGAGCCGAGGGCTGACATAGCGACCCGAAGACTGTTCATCATGGCCAGGAGCACGAAGCTTAAAGGAATTGAGATCAATATTAATGGATTCATAACTTTCCCATCTTTCGGCTAGGCCAGGAGCGCAGTACTTCGCCTACAGAAGAAGCCTGAAAGGCCGGGTAAACCCCGGCCTTTCGCACCGAACATTCGGCGTGCTGTTTAATCTATTTGGCGCTGGATTTGCCCGTTGAACCGGTCGATTTCTCGCTAGATCCGCTTGGCATACCACTCGAGCCGGTAGATTTATCGCCTGACTTAGTTGATGAACTGAGAGTTACGCCTAAAGCGGCGGCGGTTTTTTCATCCACGGTGCCGGTAAGGGTGAGATTATTGGCCTTCTGAAATGCCCGAATCGCATCGCGGGTTTGGTCATCCATCTTTCCGCTCGTGCCCGGATTATGCCCCTTCGCTGTCAAAGCGTCTTGTACCTTTTTAATATCCTGACCAGACATTGCAGCGCCTGTTTTACTCTCGGACGCCCTCGGCGGTAACGCCTGATCATCGCTTGGTTTCGTCGGGATTCGGTCCTGGGCCGCGGGTACGCTCTTTTTTTCGACGGTTTGTGCCGACAGTGGATTTGCTGCCAAGCCGAGCGTTCCTCCAAGGATTACTGCGGTTAGCATTGCTCGTGTATTTTTCATCTTTATTCCTCATATGTCAGGTTAAAAACGTAGACAATCGGATAGGTGTGCGAAGTAGAAACTCCTCCACTTCGCGGAAATGAGTGAAAAAACGGAGAAATAACAGGAGTAGTAAACGGTTGGCCTAGTCCACTTCTGGTGTCCAAGCTAAGCATGAAAAGGGACTTGTCAAGCGCTCTCTCACGATGACCGGCAGCTTCTTAAACCTCCGAAACTGAGTTGGAGTGTCCTATGCCATCATCGGCGAGATTGCCGGCAAAGCCAGAACCGGCGCGGGTTTGGGACTGATGATCACGATCAATGCCGGCTGTGCAACTCTCGGCACACCGATTTTCGGCTACATCGTCGATCGCACCGGATCGTATGCCATCGCATGGCAGGTGCTGGGGGCGTTTTAACGGTGGGTATTATTGGATTGATAACACTGCTCAAGGATCACGGGATTGATCAAGGGTCAGACGATTCAATGGCGCGAGCAGTTGAAGATTGCAGGCGAGATATGAGTCGAACGTGCACAAAAAAAGGCGCCTCTCGAGGGGAGAGGCGTCTTTTTGCGCTTTTGACGCTAACGTTCAAAATTTTTTAACTGCCCGCTGTTCGCATCTTCGAGCATCCTCGGACACACACTCGCTTTGAGCATTTTGCCGATGAACGCTTATTTTCAGTCGCGGGGCGACTATTTGCCTTCAGGCAATTTGTTGAAGCGATCGGACAACAGCTCTACCGCGAGAACTTCTTCGTCCGGTAGAATGCTTGGCCCGCAAGCAGCGGGCTTTGATGACCCGGTGGAGTTTCGTCTTGCATAGCGAAGACCTCCTTTTCCCGTGGGGCCCTCTGATCTGCAATCCACCTGGCCCCTGCGCCCGGCGGCGCTCAGTGGATCCACTTATAATCTGTTACTGGCTGGATGATTTGTCAAGCGATAATTTCGTGCGGTCAAAAATTCTTTTTTGCGAATCTTGGACCGCTAAAAGAATCGGCGCTCACATTTACTTGGTGAGCCGGGGGAGGTTTGACATCGCGCGAGTAGAAGCTCAGATTTAACTTCGGCGACTGCCCAAGGAGGGACCATGAAGATATACGCAAGTTTAGGATTGCTGCTGACGTTAATTTTGATAGCTCAGCCCAATAACCTTCCGGCGGCCAATGAATCGATTTTTAGCTCAGAGGATCGAAGTTTAACGCCGGAGAGTATCGGCCGCAAATTGCGCGAACTGCTGGACCGGTTGAAGGAAAATTTTACCTTTGAAATTTCGGCGGAAGACCGGGCGCCTATTTCACTGATGCTGCGCAATCGCGAATGGCTGGGTTTAACCGCAGATCAGGTTAAACACTTGGAGCAGATTCGCAATGATTTTGCCAAAGAGTCGATTCGAAGCGAGGCAAATCTTCGCATCGCTGAATTGGATCTGACCAGTTTGCTCGAGGCGCAACCGGTCGACATGCCACGAGTCGAGGCCAAGATCCGCGACATCGAACGGATTCGCGCCGATTTACGGATCGCGCGCGTGCGTTCTATCGAAAAAGGAAAAGCGCAGTTGAGCGCTGAACAGCGCCGCAAACTTCAGGAGTTAGAGGCAGATCAGAATTTCGCCGGCAGTCGATTCAAGAATGAACCGTCAACATGGTTCAAGGAGTCAAGATAGCTTCGGCGATGGGTCTCGCGCGCTGCGACGGCATTCGGCAATCGACTTACTTGACTCCCAGCTCTTTATTGATTTCTCGCTGCAAGGTGAAGTCGAAGACGCTCGCCGCCGGAACCGGTTGCGGCAGGCCGATTATTTGCGCGTCGAGCGCAAGATACTCTTTGATCTCATCATCGGTGGGAATCCCGGTGCCGGTGAACGCTGCTTTTGAGGCCCGGTAACTTTCGTTGGCGATTTTAAAATCGGAATTCCAGATGCTGGCGAGAAGCTCGCTGGCTTCTTTTTCTCGCTCCAAAAAATACTTATTCGCCTGAGCGCGGGCGCGCAGAAAGCGCTTTAAAAAGTCCGGCCTCTCCTGGAGCATCTTCAGGTTCACGGCGGCGCCATTCTGGATGCTGGCAAATTTATCGGTGGACGTTTCGAGGATCTTCATGTTGAATTTGTCGCGGGCAATTTGCGCATAAGGCGGGCTGATGGCCGCTACCTGGATCGCATTGCTCGTCAAAGCCTGCAGCTGCATCGATTCTTCGCCAACCTGAATCGAAGTAAGCTCCTTGTCGGCATTAAGGCCGTGCAGCGCGATCAAGCGTTTGGCAGTCGTGTGCTGGCTGCCGCCGAAGGTGACGATGCCCAACGTCTTACCCTTGAGATCTTTGACCGTGCTGTACTCGGGGCGGGCGACGAGAAAGAACAGCGGTCGGCGCAAGGTTACCGAGATAACCCGTAAAGGCGCGCCGCGCTGAATCGAACGGATCAATGCCGGCGCTGATGGCGAGATTGGCCGACATTCGAATCAACTCGCCGTTTAGATTCTGCTGTTGAAAATACTTTCGATCGCGCGCGATGAAGAGATCAATCGAGGTCATTCCGCCGCTGGAATAGCTAATCCGAATCCGCTCTGGCGCGCCTTGGGCGAAAACATTACCCGTTATTAAAAAAGCGATTAATAAAACCACAAGATTCATGAATATCCCCAAGCATTGTCTTGTTCCTCACGGCTTATGTCCCGCCAGAGTCTCGATTCGATCATCGTATCTCGACGACTCCAAGTTCTTTAACAAAACATCGAAGCTACCGTCAACGTAGAAGGACATATCCAAAGAAAATTGATCCGTAGTTCAAGGTAGGTTAGTTTCAGCGGCCCCGTGACACCGGCGATGTCGACAACGCCTCGCGTTCTTTCGGAAGGCGCCGACTTGATCTTTCCATCAAAAGCGTGAGGGAAGTAATTCAAGAAATGCTTGCCGAGGAGAAGGAAATCATCAAAGGCCGAGCGTTTTGCGGTGAAGGCATCTCAGGACCGAAGCGTAGTCAGAAGAAACCCGCGCATTTAGATCAATAGTTTTCCAAGGTCGGTATTTGGTCCGTATACGTTACTCAATTACGCTCGGCCAAGTCTTGTCTGATCCGCACACCGGTAGTTTCAAATTAAGTTAACTACATAGATCGGATTTGACTTATGTTGCTACGTTATCCGATCCCATGACTTTAGCTCGCCTGAGATCCTCGGGCGAATGCTAGACACGACCACATTCGTAAATTCCTGCCTGCACTCAGCGTCAGGGTATCATCCGTCCATCATCAGCGGGCAATTAAAAGAAATTCGAAAAAGCTAGACAACTTAGGCAAGTCTAGACAGGAGACGGTCATTACCCTCCATCCGCGCGATCATTTGTTGTCATCTTTCGCCCGTGCGTTGGAGGAGAGTCACAGCCTTGACATACCTCCCATATTGCTTCTAAAGATCATCACAAGGTAGGAATTCATGACGGCAGATAAACAATACATTATCGGGTTAGATACCGGAGGAACGTTTACCGACGTCGTCGTTTTGGGCGACGGCGGCGAGGTGTGGACGGCGAAGGCTTCCACCACGCCGGACGATTTTTCGCGCGGCGTCATGGATGCGGTCGATGAAGCAGCGCGCAGTGTCGGCGTGGAGACTAATAAACTTCTCGGCCGCACAACGCTTTTCAAACACGGCAGCACGGTGGCGACCAACGCGCTGATCACGCGCAGTGGAGTGGAAGTGGGCTTCATCACCACACGAGGATTCGAAGACACGACGGAGATCATGCGCGCCATCGGCCGAGTCGATGGTCTCTCGGAGGAAGAGATTCGCCATGTCACTTGGGTAACTAAACCAGAGCCTCTAGTGGCGCGGGAGAGAATCATCGGCGTGCGCGAGCGAATAGACTATCTCGGCCAGGAGGTCGTTCCGCTTAACCGGGAAGATGTGATGGAAGCGATCCGGCGGCTCATCAAGGAAGACAAGGTTGAGGCGATTGCGGTCAGTCTTCTCCACGCCTGGGCTGATCCGAAACATGAGGAAGAGATACGCAGCCTCG
>JAJONK010000418.1 GCA_021323355.1 Deltaproteobacteria bacterium | reverse complement strand
GGGAAAACGGGACGTATGAAAACTTCGGGCTGCATCTCAGATTTCAGATCCCAGATTGCACATATTAGTTGGCAGACAGCAGTGCGATGGCTCAAGCTCGGCGCTCATCAGAAATTGCCCGAAGTTCGAGATGTTCAAAACATCTCGGCGGTTGCTAAAAAGCTCTAATTTCAGGCTGCTCAAAAGAATCAGACGCGAGGCGCGCGAAACCGACGAGCGAAGGCGTATTCGGTCAGTACGTTGATGCGAGGCGACTGAACGCAACAAAGCAAAAGGGTCTCTTTCAGCAGCCTGCTAGTCTTGCAACACCCATTCGCGCCAAAGTTTGCCGTAGCGTTCGATACTATCGTTGTAGTTAGCGGGATCGACGATGATAAACTCGAATCCGTCTCTCAAGCGGGGCGGATTAGGTAACACTTCGGGATGAGTGGGGATGCGATTGACATCGCGCATCACCTTCTGCCCACCCTCTTTACTCAACATGAAATCAAGGAAAAGCATCGCCGCGTTGGGATGCGGGGCGTTTTTTGCCAAAGCGGCAACATTGTTTATCCCGACAACAGGTTCAAGATTTACCCAATCAACCGGCGCACCGGCGCGCTGTCCCGACGCGATTCCTTGATTGTGCGTGTCAGGAGATAGAAAATCCTCGCCGGCGGCGATGAGCTGAGCCTGGAGCGTGTGGCCTGTGCGGATCTTAGGATTCTGCGCTCGCAGCCTTTGAAAGAAAGCTTTGCCTTTCTGCTCGCCCCAGTATTCCATCAACGCCATGAACCAATGCGAATCCTCGCGCTCTAACGCCATATTATTCTTCCATTTCGGATCGAGCAATTCCTCATAACGCTTCGGAACCTCGGCCGTCTTAACCAAACGCGTATTGTAGCCAAGAACAATCATGGTCGCCCGGTTAGCTACCCAATAATTTTGCTTTTGCAGAAATCGCTTATCGAACTTCTCTGCCAGCGGCGAGTAATAGGGTTGGAGCATCCCTCTGCGGCGAAAAAACTCAATGCGGGTGTCGTTGGTGTCGAGAATATCGGCCAAGAAGGTTTTAGCCTGGTATTCCGAGGTGTAACGTTGCGCCATTCGGGCCGAGCTTGAGCGGATGAGCTTAACTTTGATGAAAGGATAACGTTTCTCGAACAGCTCGACGAATTGCGGCGAGTCTCCCACCGAGATGGAGGTATACCAGACGACTTCTCCTTCTGCTTTTGCGGCTTTTTCAAGCTGCGCTTGACGGTCAGCCGCGCGATACAGCGCGACATCGGCGACGCTGGCGGCATAAACGGGTAAGCTGGCAAGAGGTAGAGGCAAGCAAATGCTAAGAGCGAATAGAATCCGTGAATCGAGGAGCTTCATATAAATCAGAGTCCTTTCCGGTAAGGTGAGGTTGGGTTTACACGCATCGCGATTGTCGCGCTGCTGATTGACACACCCGCTTCTATCAAATACGTTTTGCCGTTACCAATGCGCGCCTATCCCATGTACACGATCGGTTGTTTTTATGTTTCAGACGTGAACGTTTGCGACGTCGGCTGTTCTCGGTTCCGACTGAACCTGTTAATAAAATAACGTCAAAGATTGGGGGACGGAGAAATGGACTATGATTTGCTGATCCGCGGCGGTCGCGTTGTCGACGGCTCCGGTTTGCCTTCTTATATAGCCGACATCGGAATCAAAAATGGGAAGGTCGCCGAAATGGGGCGGCTCAAGGGCAGCGCTGCGCGCACCATCGAGGCGGACGGTTTAATCGTCGCCCCCGGCTTCATCGATCACCACACGCACATGGATGGGCAGATCCTCTGGGACCCGTATGGCACCTGTGAGCCGCAGCACGGCGTGACCTCGATCATCATGGGCAATTGCGGATTGACCCTGGCGCCGGTGAAGGCGGGAGGCGAAGACGCCCTTATAAAGAGCTTTGTCCGCGTCGAAGCGATTCCGCGCATCGCGCTGGAGAAGGGCGTGCCGTGGGGCTGGGAGAGCTACGGCGACTATCTCGACCGGCTCGAAGGCAAGGTCGGCATCAACGTCGGCGGCATCGTCGGGCACATCGCGGTGCGCCAGTATGTCATGGGCGAGGAGTCGACCGAACGCGCGGCCACCGCTGATGAAATCGAAAAGATGCGCCAGCTCGTAAGCGAGTCGATTTTCGGCGGCGCGTTGGGTTTATCGACCAATCGCAACGAACGGCACATGCGCGAAGATGGCCTCCCTGTTCCCAGCCGGCTCGCCACTGAAGAAGAGCTGCTGGCGCTCTGCGATGTGACACGAGAATTAAACAGCGGCGTGATTCAAACCAACCATGGGCGTCACTGCGTCGAGCAGATCCCGGAATACGACAGAATCGTGCGGCGTACGTACCGGCCGCTCGTCTGGCAAAGCGTGCAGTACAAGGAAAGCGAGCCGGAGCTCTGGAAAAATATGCTCGACGGCATCGCGAATACGTTTCGCGACGGCTACCAAGCCTACGGTCTCACCCATACGGTGCCGTTGATGCGCCATTTCTCCATGAAAGATGCGCAGGTCTTCGATGAATTCCCGGTGTGGAAGAATTTAATGTTCTTGCCGGAACAAGCGCGCAAACAAGCCTTCGCCGACTCCGAGACCCGAAAGAAGATGCGCGACGACATGGCCGAGCCGCGGCCGGTGTCGTTTCATCGCAATTGGGGGAGAGTACTCGTCGAGAAAGTTGTCAAAACCGAAAATCAGAAATACGTCGGCCAAAGCGTCGCCGAGGTTGCGGCGCTGCGCAATCAAGACGCGCTCGATGCTTTTCTTGATCTATCGCTCGAGGAAAACCTGGAGACCACGTTTGAGACTACCAATCGAGGCTTCAATCCCGAGGTCATGAGCACGATCATGAAAAGTCCCTACGTGATGATCGGCACTTCGGATGCCGGCGCCCATGTTCAATTCGGCGCCGACTTCGGCTACTGCACGACGTTATTGGGTATGTGGGTGCGCGATCGCCAGTTGATTTCGCTGGAGCAGGCAATTCATAAGCTCACCTTCCACGTAGCTTCGATATACGGCATCGAAGGCCGCGGATTGCTGCGGCCCGGCTTTGCCGCCGATGTGACGATCTTCGATCCGAAGACGATCAAAGCCAGCGCGCCGGAATGGGCGGAGGATTATCCTGCGGCAACGAAGCGGCTAATCCAGCGTTCCGAAGGTATCTGCCAGACCATCGTCAATGGCAAGGTCATTTACGAGGAGGGAAAATTAAGCGGCGAGATGGCGGGAACAGTTTTGCGCGGGACGGCGCATCGGGCTCAGTAAAAACTTCCACACTCGGGACTGACGCGTTGTACAGTTCAATGCTGCGAGGGGGTCGATCGTCTGCAGGTGTATTGGCATGAACGCTAACGAAACCTGATTGACCACTCTTTGATCAACGACGTGAATCTCGCAGAGCGGCGGTGTTTCGGGTCGGTAATAATGGTCAGTTCAGT
>JAJONK010000417.1 GCA_021323355.1 Deltaproteobacteria bacterium | reverse complement strand
TTCCGTGCGCCGCCGATGTGCCGCCACTTGAAACTCTGCTGTTCCAAGATCAAGACGGCCCCGGACCGTTTCATAGCAAACCGATAGGCGAACACAGCGTGGTGCCAACCGCACCGTGCATTGCCAACGCGCTTTACGACGCCATCGGCAAGCAAATTACCGATTTACCGTTGACTGCCGAGTTGGTTTACGATGCGATAAAAAGCGTTAGGGGCGCGCGCGAAATCAGATAACTGCCGCCATCATCGAGGACTTAAGTCCCATGCAAGGTGCAACGGAAAATTGTGTTCATCGGTTGATTCGGCCTATTGGCATTTCTTGGTGCGGCCCGGTTGGAGATTGACGCGGCGATATCCTTTCATGGATCTCATGTCGGCAAGCATTTAGATGAAGCGGCAAACATGAGTAAAGTCGAAGGACCTAGTGGCTATTGCCTATTGTGGTCGAGGGGACGAATTTAGACCAAGGATCGAGGAAACGGAATGAATAGCGACCCTATCCTCCGATTTAGAGAATTGTTAGCCCAAGCCGCGCAACTCGGCATCGTGCCCTATAACGCGGCGGCTTTCGCCACGACGGGTAAAGACCTGCAACCGACCGTGCGCATGTTGCTGTTAAAAGATGTCGACGACCGCGGGCTTGTTTTCTACACGAACCTGGAGAGCCGCAAGGGGCGCCAGATGAACGGTAACCCGCGGGCATCGGCCTGTTTCTGGTGGCCGCAACTGCGACAGCAAGTTCGCTTCGAGGGTGCGGTCGAGCTCGTCAGCGAGCGACAATCCGACGAGTATTTCGCCAGCCGTCCACCCGGTAGTCAGATCGGAGCCTGGGCATCGCGCCAGAGCAGCGAGCTCTCGTCGCGCGAGGAACTTATCGCCGCGGCTGAGTCTTTCGCCGCAAAATTCAACGACCTGACAGTACCGCGTCCGCCGTACTGGTCGGGCTTTCGGTTGTTGGCCGAACGCATCGAGTTCTGGCGAGAACAGCCTGACCGTTTACATGACCGCGAACTTTACACACGCCAAGCTGATGGTTGGGTTATCAGACTGCTAGCACCGTAACTGAAGCTGTTCTCGTTACAGGCTTTGCCTATTGGGTTATGACGACGTGCAAGCACGTTCGCCTTTTGATTTTGCAGCATTGCAAGATCTGACTGCCCTCCCATTTGCCCCACTGGTGCAAGTCGTAATCGGTACCCAGTTAAACGGCACGGTCGAGCTGGCCGGTCCCGAACGATACGCCTCGACGAACTCGTCCGACAATTCTTGAGCGCCAAGGAGACGCACGGAAGGTAAGCAAAGATGTCCACGCACTTTATTACGGCATCGAATTAAACGATCAAAGCCTCACCCCCGGCAATAACCCGCGGATCGGCCCGACGCCTTTCGAGGACTGGCTCAGCCGCTCAATACCTCGAGGGTAAATTAGCCAGGTAGAGTCGACGTCCAGATCAAGTAGCGCGCCGGATCGGCGATGCTCTCCCCGTCACCTACCTGAGTTTACCAACGAGTACGCCTTCATATCTGCGGCGCGCAGTCGACTTTTCAGAACGGATTGCTCCTTTGGCCAGCTCCGATTGACGATGTGAATCAAAGTCCAGTTCGGGCGCTACATCGAGAAGAAGGCAGACATCAAATTCTTCCGCCATCCCGCAACCTGTCCGCTAAATCGCTAGGCCGCAATCTTCCACGCTCGGCCGATTATTCATGCTCCCAGGAAAACTCGCGACGAAATCTCTTGAATAACCCGGTCTAGAAAACCACCCAACGTTTCAAGGGCCGGGAAAGCCCGCTGGTCCTCCCTTTGCTAACTAAGTACGTCTAAGCGGCAAAAATGTTTGTGACAGTGGCGAGCTAAAGACTCAAACCTCAAATCTTTTCAGGTTTTTATTGCTGGTTTGATGGAATTGTCCTCGGCGCGCGCTCAACCGAGCCGACAACAACGGGCATTGGACAGAACAAAGTTGTCGTACTGGTGAGGCAAAATTGTATCGCGACCCTGACTGGAAGGAAAATCTTGCCGCTGCGCGATTGATTATACCATTGGAGTTTCAATGCCGATTGTGGAAGCAGATCCATGGCGCACGCAGTATTTCACGGACGTTTCTTGTCCCGATGACGTGGTCATTCCGACCGACGATGAGGTGGCCTACCAGCGTTATCCGCAGCATCGTTGGATCTACAACAAGCTGCTCATCTGCGAAACACAAAAATTAGACAGCGCGCCGCATGACATTATGCCGCGCCAGTTTCCGGTGTTCAGCAAGCCGATCTACAACATGCGCGGTATGGGTTGTGGCGGCAAAATTATCGAATCGGCCCAGCAGTTCCGCGCCGCGATACAACCCGGGCATATGTCGATGCCGCTTCTTAGCGGTGAGCATGTGAGCACGGACGCCGCCGTCATCGACGGCGAGGCGGTTTGGTGGCGTCACACCGTCGGCAGAACTCTCGATCAAGGCATGTTTGATCACTGGAAAATTCTCAAGGAAGCGCGGCCGGAGATCGAAGCGTATTGCGGCGAGTGGCTGCGTCGCCACTTAAAAGGATATACGGGCTGTGTGAACGTCGAGACCATCGGCACAAAGATTATCGAGGCACACCTGCGCTTCGCCGACCAGTGGCCCGACTTGTATGGCCCGGGTTGGCTCGATGCGGTGGTGGATCTCTACAGCATAGGTTCCTGGCACTATCACGATGACGCGCGGCGGACCGGTTACAGCGTCGTATTGTTCGGCGCCCACGGCCCGCGCTATCAAAAACCCGGGCAAGATTATGTCGACGAATTTCTCACCTGGCCGGGCATTTCCAGCATCCAGATTACGTTTCACGAAGACAAAGCGCCGGAACTCCACTCGATGCCGCCGGGTGGCTTCAGACTCGCCGTCGTCAACTGCTGGAACCTCGAGATAGGTTTGAAAGTCCGGGAGCGCCTCGCGGCGCTGTTCCAGAATGGCACTGTTCAAGGTTCACTCTCCACGATTCGAGATGCCAATCAGGCCTCGCGCGAACTTTGAACCATTTGTCTCGCCGTAGAGGTTCACTAAAAATCCGAGTCCCTCTCAGTCGCTTCCACAGCCGTGTTTTAGCCGTACTGCCTTCTTGTGCCGCCTTGAAGTTCAGCAGCACGTAAACAGCAGGCGCATCTTTCCTGGAACGCCAACCCATCTTCCGCACTTGAACCTTTGCGATTAAACCTTGAACCTTTAACGTTGAACAGACTCCCCTTATCCGAAATCATCCCGGCTAGTATAATGGGCCGAAAAGGTCGCCGGCATGAAAGTTATCGATCAATTTCCTTGCACCGTCCGGGTCATTGAAAACTCCTGGATCTCAATGGCCGACGGCTGCCGTCTGGCCGCTCGTATCTGGCTGCCCGCAGTATCTGGCTGCCCGCAGACGCGGAGATCTCTCCCGTGCCTGCGATTTTGGAATACATCCCCTATCGCAAGCGTGACTTTACGCGCGCACGCGACGAACCTATGCACCACTATTTCGCAGGTCATGGATATGCTGCGGTGCGCGTGGATCTCAGAGGCTCCGGCGATTCCGACGGCCTCTTGCTCGATGAATATTTGCAGCAGGAGCACGACGACGCTTTGGAAGTGATCCGCTGGATCGCGCAACAAGCCTGGTGCAGCGGCGCCGTCGGGATGATGGGCAAATCCTGGGGCGGCTTCAATGCTTTGCAAGTGGCGGCACGGCGTCCGCCCGCGCTCAAGGCGATTATTACTGTCTGTTCCACCGACGATCGTTATCTCGATGACGTTCATTACATGGGTGGTTGCCTTTTGAATGAAAACCTCACCTGGGGCTCGGTGCTGATGAGCTACAATGCGTGTCCGCCTGATCCTGAGCTCGTCGGAGAACGTTGGCGCGACATGTGGCGCGATCGTCTTGAACATGCGGTGTTCTTTCCGGAGATTTGGCTCGAGCATCCGCACAGAGATGAGTACTGGAAGCACGGATCGGTCTGTGAAGACTACGAAGCGATCGCCTGTCCGGTCTACGCGATCGGCGGCTGGTCCGATGCGTACAGCAACGCGATTTCGCGCCTTCTCGCGGGACTCAAGGTGCCGCGCAAAGGTCTCATCGGACCTTGGGCCCATCTCTATCCGCACGACGGCGTGCCAGGACCGGCCATCGGCTTCCTGCAGGAGGCGCTACGCTGGTGGGACCACTGGTTGAAGCGCGCCGATACGGGGATTATGGCAGAGCCGATGCTGCGTGTCTGGATGCAGGAGAGTGTCGCGCCGAAGCCGTTTCATAAACATCGACCGGGCCGATGGGTGGCGGAAGCTCAGTGGCCCTCGCCGCGCATAAAGCCCAAACGATTATGGCTCAATGCCGATCGCCTAAGCGATGCGGCGCTTGACGAAACTCAACTGGAATTGCGCTCGCCGCAAACCACTGGCCTCGATGCCGGTGAATGGTGCGGCTTTGGTGCGCCGGGCGAAGCGCCGCCGGACCAGCGCGGCGACGATGGTTGTTCATTGACGTTCGATTCGGAGACTCTCCGGGACAGGATGGAAATTTTTGGTGCTCCCATCGTGACGTTAGAGTTTGCCGCAGACCGGCCCGTGGCTCTCATTGCTGTTCGTTTGAACGACGTCGCCTCTGACGGCGCCTCCGACCGTATAACCTATGGACTGTTGAATTTGACGCATCGCGAGAACCACGAGCAGCCGCTCGCTTTGGAGGCGGGCAAGCGCTACGTCGTAAGCGTGACGCTGAACGATATCGCTCACGCA
>JAJONK010000416.1 GCA_021323355.1 Deltaproteobacteria bacterium | reverse complement strand
GCGAGGGCGAGCCCGCCGACACCATCGATCTCGTCGCCGCCGGCCAGCTCGCCGTTGAGATTGCCCTGGCCGATGGCGGCAGTTTGCTAATGCGGCGCATCAAGACGCAAACCGTCATCGGCGAAATGGGCTTCTTCCGGCGGTCGTCGCGCTCGGCCACGGTCTCTTCCGACGGCCCGGCCGTCCTCTATACCCTGACACTGATTAATTTCGAGAAGATGCGCCGCGAACGCCCCGATCTCGCCAACGCCTTCGATGACTTCATACTGCGCGTCCTCGCCGACCGTATCGAATTCGCTAATCGGCAGGTCGCAAGTCTGAGCCGGTGAGCACCGGGGTATCACCTTCCGAGCAGCAGCCAGGTTGCCATGGTTCAAGGGTTCAACAGTCGAACCATCTGCTCTGAAAGATATTGTTGTTCCTAAGGGAGAATAAAAAAAACCGCCGAGACCCGGTGTCGAGATGTTGCTCGTGAGCAAATTTGCAAAAAGCGGAACGAGACTTCGAATACTTAATGACGGGGAATATGGCGAGGCACGGATTTAGCGACACCGCATGGGAAGCCGCAAAAGCCGACGGAAAAGCCGCTTTGGTCGAGTGCGCCCGTGCAAAAAAAATGATTTCATACATCGACTTCATGCATCAGATCCGTTCGATCTCATTTGAAACTCCTCACGACTCAAGATTGCCGCAGTTCCTCGCAGAAATATCAACGGAAGAAGCCGAAGCAGGGCGCGGTATGATGACCGCACTGATTGTTAGAAAAACCGGCGATCAAAGGCCAGGGGCCGGTTTTTTCCAGCTCGCCAAACGCCTTGGTTACGAAGTATCCGATCCCGAGAAGTTTTGGCTCGAAGAAGTAAACAAAGTGTTCGCTAGCTGGCAAAACGAAGCCAGTCGTTCATGAGGCGAATAAGCCGGCTGTTGGTTCTTGAGACCTTCAGTGGTCTTAGAGATGGCTCATCAGCTTTACTGCCCCCTGCGATCGAATCGCGTTCGGTTTGCCACTTAGCAGTGCAGTTTAAATCCCCATCAGTCCCTGTGCTTCATGTCACCCACGTGACCTGTTGCAGCGAAATCGATTTTGGATTAGGTCTCGACCGAACAATTTCATCACGAACTTGAAAGTCTGTCCTCGCTGTACAAAAGCCCTGAACCTAATCCCTTGGAGATAAAAAATGCCCACGGCCAATTTAAACGATGTGCAGATTTATTACGAGGATTCTGGAGAAGGCGAGGTCGTTTTGCTGGCGCCGCCTTCCTGGTGGCCATGCGACACTTGGAAAATCAATGTCGTGCCGTTTCTGTCGCGGCGCTACCGCACGATCATTTTCGATTGTCGCGGCACTGGCTACAGCAGCAAACCGGATCATGGCTACACCATCAGCCAGTTCGCTAAAGACTGCGCCGGGCTTCTTGAGCAGCTGAAAATCACCCGAGTTCATGCGGCGGGATTTGCGCTCGGCGGTCAGATTGTTCAGGCTATCGCCATCGAACGGCCCGACTTGATCGCAACCTTGACGATCGTGGCGGCAGGCGCCGGAATGAAGGCAACCGACGGCGCTCCCCGCCAGATGCGCAACACCGATGAAGAAGAGATTCGCGAGCACGGCTTCGAACGCTTCATCCGTGGTCACGTCGAGAACACGCACATGGCGTTCGGTGAAAGATTCTACCGAGAGCATCCGGAAGTCGTCCGCGCGCTGTCGGATGCCCTGTGGAAGAGACAGACGAGCCCGGAGCAGCATCGCTATCATTACGAGGCGCGGCGTACCTGGGACACCCTTGGCAACGCGCCGAAAGTAAAAGTGCCGACGTTGATTCTTTGCGGCGCGGAGGATGACGTTAATCGCGGCGGCAGCACTCCGGTGGCAACGGCACGGCGACTTGCGGAGCTTGTTCCCGGCAGCGAGCTGGCGCTCGTACCCAACATCAAGCATATGACATTTTGGGACGGCGACGGCGCGCTGATTGCGTTAGAAAATTTTTTGCAGCGCCATCCGATCCACTAGCCATTGAACGTTGAGGATTGAACTTTGGGCGCAACGATCGGGAGGTATTGGCCTATGAAATCTAGAGCATTCGTCGCGACAGTCATGATCTGTTTGATGAGCGTTTTCTTTAGCGACACGGGCTACGCTCAAGAAAAGGGCAAGGGTGACAGCGAAGGCATCAAGGAACTTTACAACGCCGCCAGGAAGGAAGGGCGAGTAGTCATCTGGGGGCCAACGGATGCGATCGTTTATCAACGCATGCAGGAGGCGTTGGATAAACAGTATCCCGGGATCAAGATCGAATCCTTCGAAAGCATCCCGGAGCCGCTCGTCCAGCGAATAATCGCTGAAAGCCAAGCCGGCAAGCCGGCCGCCGTCGATGTCATACAATCGGGGTCGTTACGGGCGCTGCGCCCTCTGATTGATCGCGATATGTTGGCGCCCTATTCGGGATGGGAAAAAATTTTTGGCCTCGATGCTGTCTATGCCGACCAGCGGTTGGTCGGCGGCTATAATCTCACCTTGCCCATTGCCTATAACACCAAGACCGTGAGTGCCCAGGAAGCGCCCAAGCGCTGGGAGGATCTCGCGGATCCGAAATGGAAGGGCAGGAAAATCATCATCGAGGCACGTCTGGTTCCGTTCGCCATGCTCGGCACCGAATGGGGCAAGGACAAGGCGATCGAGCTCACCAAGAAAATAGTTTCACAGCAGCAACCACTGATTGTTCAAGGCGGCACCACCGTTGCCAATGCGTTAGCTGGCGGGCAGGTTTCGATTGCCGTGGGCACGTACGCATTTACGATTGAAGGTTTGAAAAAACAGGGAGCGGCGGTGGATTGGGTTCCGGTTTCGCCATTGCCGGTTCTGACGTCTGCGGAGGGAGTTCTCAAAACCGCACCGCGTCCTAATGCGGGTAGGTTTTTTGCCGGCTGGATGGGAACCCCTGAAGGGCAGAAGATAAGATACGCCACCCGGGGCCAAGCCATGGAAGTGGGCAAGAACGCAATCGGGAACGTTGCCGAAAGAATTAGGAACGAGAAACCGCCAGTTATCTTGGAGACCGATAAGACCTTCACATCGATTCTCGAAATTCAGCGCGAGATGGGAAAACTGCTTGGAGCGCTGCGCTAACAATTCAATGGCAACGCGCGTGCAGCGAAGCACGGGGCCTATAAGAGAAGGCGATCGAGATCGCGGAGCCGGAGTCTCTTGGCGCGATGAAAGCCGTTCAGGTGCTTCGTGCGTTCGTTCTTGGTATCAAAGTGACTTTGCGTAATGGTCCGATGTTCGAGCCGTTACCTTGGGTTGCACCATCATCGTTGTCTCTTATCTGGTTCTTGTGCCGCTCATCATGCTGCTCTACGCCAGCGTCAAAAGCACGGAAGATAAGCTGCCTTTTGAAACGACCGGAATGACACTGGCCAATTACATAACGGTTCTGACCAGCTCTTCGACGTTGCCGATTTTTCTGAATACATTTTACTTCACGGCCGGATCATTGGCGATTGGCCTGCCGCTGGCCGTTCTCATGGCGTGGCTTTTAGAGCGCACGGCAATCCCCGCCCGCCGGTGGATCGCCGCTCTGATTCTCGTGCCGATGACGATTCCGTCGCTGCTCTCGGCGATCGCCTGGATTCAGCTGCTCGATCCGCGCATCGGTCTGGTAAACGTTGTCTTGCGCAACCTGCTCGGCTTAACGGGAGACTCCGGACCGTTCGATATCTACACGCTCTCGGGCATGTGCTTCGTTCAAGGCTTGCGCCTGGTGCCGTCGGCGTATCTCATGATCGCGGCTTCGTTTCGCGCCATGGATCCATCACTGGAGGAACAGAGCTGCTCGGTTTCACCGCGCGCATTCGCGTTCTCAGCACGGCGATCTATTGGGCGACCCACTCGGAAGTCGGCTTGCCCGATTACGGTTTGGCTTCGGCCTTGGGGGCACTGGTGTTAGCCATGGCGCTACTGCTCATGTGGGCGTACCAGCGGTTGACGGCGCACCAGGAAAGATTCACCACGATCACCGGCAAAGGCTATCGCCCGCGGCAGATAGAGCTTGGCGGATGGACGGCGCCGGCAACGGCGCTTTGTGTCCTCTATGTCGCGCTGGCCGTAGTGCTGCCGTTTCTGATGCTCATCTGGACGAGCCTCCAGCCGTTCTATGCGGTCCCTTCGGCAGATTCTCTCGCGCGGGTCACTCTCGACGGATAGTGCGGCGCACCAGAGTTGCCGATGCCCTCTCGCATTATCTGGCGACGGTGTCATTCTTGCCGCAGTGCGTGCCGAGCATCGTCATCGGCCTGGCATTTATCTTTGTCTACGTTCGATTTCCACTTCCAATCTACGGCACCTTGTGGATCATCGCGCTGGCGATGACGACGCGATATCTCGCGTATAGCTCGCGCACGATGACTTCCGCGCTCATGCAGGTGCACGGCGAGCTGGAAGAAGCATCACAGATGTCACGCGCGCCGTGGGCGCGGACCATGCGCAAAATCACCATGCCGCTCTTGGCACCGGCCATGATCAACGTCTTTTTTTGGGTGGCGGTCCACGCCATGCAGGAGCTGTCGATGGCGCTTATGCTCTACAATCCTGATACCGTAGTGGTTTCGACGATGATCTGGAGCATGTGGCAAAACGGGCGGACCACCGATGCCGCGGCTCTAGGCGTAATGTTGATCCTCTTATCTGCCGTGTTACTGCTCGGCGGACAGCTGTTTGCGCGCTTCCGGCAGGGTGCAAATCCCTAGGCCAGCCCTTGATTCTTGGCGAGCTTGCCGGCATTGCGGGAGAATCCGGAATTTCACTCGCGCCAAGCCGCCAAGAGGGGCAAAGCTTCGGAATAAGTCGCTTTCGAAATGATCACAGTTAAAGATCTGCAAAAATCTTTCGCCGGCGCCAGAGGCGAAGTCCGCGCGCTTCGCGGCGTCTCCTTTGAAGTGGGCAAAGGCGAGTTGTTTACCTTGCTCGGCCCTAGCGGCTGCGGCAAGACGACGACGCTTCGCTGTATTGCCGGATTGGAGCAGCC
>JAJONK010000036.1 GCA_021323355.1 Deltaproteobacteria bacterium | reverse complement strand
AGCAATCGTTCCATATTTCTCACCGACCGTCAGATCCCACCATCATTGCATCGCTTCTTTTTTGAAAAAGGTTTGGATTTAGTTTACTTTGATTAGTCCCTGACGGTTAAGGGCGCCCGTAGCTCAACTGGACAGAGCATCAGACTTCGGATCTGAGGGTTGGGGGTTCAAATCCCTCCGGGCGCGCCAAGTATCAATAACTTATCTAGCATAACTAATCCCGTTTCTCGCCCATGTGTCCAAAAAGTGTCCACCGCGAAATTGATTGCCTTCGCTTGCTAGTTAATTCGCTCAAGCGCTTTCTCACGTTCCGCTTCTACAAATCTTTTAAACAGTTTGATAGATCCGTTCGGGGGATCGATTCCGTTCAGCACTTTATCGCTGGCAGCACTGATCAGGCGGTTTATTGCATCCAGACCTTTCACATTGCGCTGACTGTTTACGATAGAGAAAAATTTGGTCTTTGCTCTCTCCAGCGCATCGTCTCGGTTCGTTTCGTATCGCGTATGAAACGACTTATTGTCTGTCCGTTTGGTATTGCTCGCGCGGCTTCTACATCTATTTGAGCAATACTTCCGGGTTATGCGTTGAAGCACGAAAAACTTTCGACACGTGCAAACGCGCAGAGATCCGAAACCCCGGCCGCTTTCGCCTTGCAGTGCGACTTTGATGATGTAATAGAGCGTTTCTCGAACATCTCGAAAGTGTGGAGGACTTCCAACCACCGTAAGCCGCTCGCCTTCGATTTCGAACGTACCTCGGCTGCGACTGAGTTCTCCATGGAACCGCCTCCACGTGCGACCCGATGACGGAAGGGTTCTTCCTGGTATAAGAGCATCAAGCATCATCAGTGGATCCGGTGCTAAATCTTCTGTCCAACCGAACATTTTCAATTTTGTGGTCAATATCCATAACCGATTTAATCTGGGGCGGTGATTTTCATCAACCGGAGGTCGGCTCCGGCGGTCGTTTGAACGCCAGTAGCGAAACTCTTCATGCCTTAACTGGACCGGCTCAAGAATGCCTATTATGTCGCTTCGAAGTTCTTTCTGGAGATTTAACAACTTCTCTCTTCAGTCGTTTTGCTCTCCATAGTCTTTGTTTCGCAGCTCCACCTCGAGCATCAGTTGGCGAATAATCTCATGACGAGAATCCAATCTCCTAAACTTCGAGATATTTACCTCTGCAGCGTTCCAGTTAAGCACCTCCGCTAATAGCGCCAGCCCAGTGGGTCCGTCTTTGGAACGCGCCTTCCGCCAGTGATCGAGGAGCTTTTTTTGCTTCAAGGATTTTTGTTTCACGCGCTAAAACTTACTTTCACGATTATAAGATTTTAAACGTTAGCGATTGTAGCATCACCTCTTGGAAGTTTAAACTCCTCAGAAGTTAACGCTCAAAAGACAAGAGGTGAAAGCGTTGTGCGAAAGGAAAAGAACAATGGCTGAAAGTAACGAAACCCTGATGACACGTTCATTCGTGGCGCGCGACCTCGAGGTCAGCGAATGCACCGTTGACAATCTCGCGAAGAGCGGCCGGTTGCTTCGATCATGACTACTTCGAAACGACGGGTCTTTCGGAAGCACGATGTTGACGCGTGTAAAGCGGAATTACGAAACGGGTCGACGCGAACCGGTTGAAGCGGCTTAAAGCAAAGAAACGATGGCCCGCACGGCGAGCAAAAAAATGCCCGCCACGATCGGCAAAATCGGGCGGGCTGAAGGAATGAACTGTGCGTACAACTATATTAGTCCGATCAAAACCGCAACCTTCTCCCGCAATGCCCGTGCGCGCGATTATCGAACTCGATGGCGGCGAGTTGAAAATTTTCCCGATCGCCCAGAGTGATATCGAGGAAAAAATGATCTTCGACGCACTTCGTTTTATGATCGAGGATTACGATCAGCGATGATGATCGATGCGGCCATAGCGTACCGTCGGCGCGGGTTCTCGGTTATCCCAATTAAGCCGAAAGGCAAAAAACCGCTGGTCGCATGGGAGTCGTATCAAAACGACCCTGCGTCAGAAGAGACTATCAGGAAGTGGTTCGCCAGTTGGCCGGATGCAAATGTCGCGGTGGTTACCGGCCAGATCTCGGACGTCGTCGTGATCGATCTCGACAGCGAAGAAGCCAAGGCAAAAATTAAGGCGCTAGTTCCGGATTACGATCTCTCAGCGGTCCCGAGAGTACGGACCGGCCGCGGGGGATATCATCTGTTTTTCAAGTATCCTGGTGTGGGCGTTCAGACGCGCGCTGGCGTTCTACCGAAGACAGATATCCGGGCCGATGGCGGCTACGTTGTAACCGCACCGTCTGTTCACGAGAGCGGAAAGACCTATGCATGGGAAGTTTCTATAAGCTCTGAGCTTCCCAAATTGCCGGTAGAAATATTCAAGCTCATTTCGTCGTCAGCTAACAGCACTGGATATCGGGAAAGATTCAACACTCCCCAAGCTCTGAATGGCGTTCCGGAAGGTGAACGCGATTCGACACTCTTCAGATTGGCCTGCAAACTCCGAAGCGCCGACGTTCCGCACGACATCGCACAAACTTTACTGCTTGAAGCAGCCAAGAACTGTGACCCGCCGTTTTCGGAAAGCGTCGCTCTTGAAAAAGTAAGCCGCGCTTATAGCCGATACAACCCAAACGGAAACGGCACTCGACCGCAATCAGAGAAGCAACCGGACTTCCGGCTTCAGTTCCTGAGCATGAAAGAATTGCTCCACCTGCCGCCGGATCCAACCCGCTGGCTATGGGATCAAACCCTTCCGGCTGCCGGCGCTTCGGTGCTTGTCTCGAAACCCAAGATCGGCAAATCCACGTTTGCAGCAAATCTCGCGCTCGCTATAGCGCGCGGCATTCCGTTTCTCGGCAGAAATACCCAACAATCGCCGGTTGCCTATCTCTCGCTCTATGCGTCCTTACCGGAGATGATCGAGGCGTTTAGTCCATTCGGGCCGAGGGAAATGGATCCGATCTTCATCCATGCAGGCGCTGCACCCAAGGAAGCCGTAGCCGAGATCATGCAATGGGTAAAGGCGAACGAGGCGCGATTCATTATCGTGGACACCCTGCAGCGCTTATTCAGATTTCAGAATGTTAACGACTACTCCGAAGTGAGCAACGGTCTCGAGCCTCTAACGGAGGCCGCCAGAGAGCAGAAATGTCATGTAATGTTTTTGCACCATGCCAAGAAAGACGCGGGTGATGATTTGGATTCGGCGATCGGTTCTACGGCAATCCGCGGGTTAGCCTACAGCTATTTGCACATGAAACGCCTTCCAAATAGCGAGCGGCGAATTCTTCGCAGCGACCAGCGCGGCGGCAAGAATATCTCAGAGATGGCCATAGGCTTCGACCGAGTCACCGGTTGGCTTGAGATCCAAGGCACGATGGAAGACGCCGAAGTGGAAAGCGTTGAACCCGGGATTTTTGAGTTTGTCGAGGCCGAGGGCGGCGACGTGTCCGAGAAAGCTATCAAGGGAGCAATGCAGCCGGTTCGAGCGATGATCATTTCGAAAGCCATTCGGAAGCTATTCAAAGACGGCAGGCTCGAACGTACAGGGAAAGGCCGGAAAGGCTCACCATTCCTCTACTCAATGGCCATTTCTTTGGATTCTATTCCGGGGTTGGGGGGTATGGGGGGAAGGGGAACGGGAATAGAAAGCGAAAAAACGGAAAAAACCCTTACGGAACCTGAAAAATTCTATTCCCAAGAGATCGGGAAAAGAACGGGAATAGAACGGAACAGAATCCAAATAGCCATTAGGTCGGGAATAGAATCCGACCCGTGGGAGTCGGCGCAAGAATATCATGAGCCTAAGTGATCGAATCCGGCGCGGCGAACTAGCTATTGCAGCTGCCAAAGCTCAAGGCCGCGACGTCACGGAATGGGAACAGCACCTCGCAAGGTTGAAATGCGAAGCCGAGCTTCAGCAGTTTGCTGAAGCAGTCTTGCCGGAGAACAAAACGAACGAACTGAATCAAATTCTCGGTATTTGGCGCCGGCTCTTTGGGATTGATCTTGAATCCGTACGGAACCGGGATCGCAGCGTGCCGGAAAACTCGAGGCCAGTGGCGGCGCATTTAGCTTTTTTAAAAAAGCTGAGTCTCGAATGAGAGCGGCAGCATGAACGATCAACAGAACTTTCTAGCCGATGCGCTGAAATCGATCGTCAGAGACGCGCTCCGCGAGGAGCTTTCGAAGCTACAGCCGAATGACCGGAAAAGCTTCTTTTAAACGTTACTGAAGCAGCCAAACTCTTGAATGTTCCTGAGACTTGGCTGGCATCGATGGCGCGTGAAGGAAAAATCAACAGTATCAAGCTCGGCCATTACGTTCGGTTCGCGCGAACTGACCTCGAAGCATTCATTCTGCAAATGAAAGATCAGGGCGAAAAGTAAAGGAGTCCAAATGTCTCGAATTTCATTTCGGAAACAAGCCGCCGACGCAAAAAAGAAAGAAAAACGGCAACGCAAACAAAAAAACGCGATGAACGAAGGCAGGCTGCGATCGCGGACAAATCCGAACAGTCGAAGGAAAATTCAAATGCTGAATTATAGCGTCGTCCCCGATTACCTCGTTAACCGTCGCGCGCGCGACGTCGCGGAGTCCGCCTCGTGCATTGCCTGTGAAAAGCTTGCAATCAAACAGCCTCAACTAAGCTGGATTGTCGAAGTCGAACATGGCGAAAAATGGTTCAGCGAAAGAATCTACGGCTACCGTGACAAAGCTGGACAGGCAATCTTTATCCATCGGGATTGCTCACCCTTCGAAATAGCCACTACGGTTGCTCATGAAACCAAGCATGCCTGGCAAGTCAGAAATCCACGATGGTTTCCTGTGCCAAACACGACCTATACCAGAGGGTTGACTCGATTGCAGAAAGAACGTGACTGCAAAATCTTTGAGTTGGAGTTCTGGAACGGCCGGGAAAAACGAAACGGAAGCTTCAACGACATTCTACGGATACTGACCGATATGCGAATTGCAAGCGCGCGGGCTCAGGTTCAAGCCATTTCGCCGCAGTACGCTTTCAAGCCGCAGCGTGGCCTGCCGTATTCGTCGTCGGCGCATTATCCGTCGCAGGTAAAAACGCGGCTGATCGTACCTAGCGAAAGAGAGATGGAAGAAAATTTGTTGCAGCAAATTTTAAGCGGCTGAACAAAAAAAAGGGAGACAAGGAAATGCAAATCGAAATGTATGAAAGCGAACTTCGCAAGGTTGCCGATCCGCCTGACGTTGACGAGTTGTTGAACGCTATCTTCACACAACGGCGCCTTCAGGAGAATGCATCGAAGACTAAGCGGCGGCTTGTGGAGCTGGACGCGATAATCGCCAGTCCAAAAGCAACACAGCTTACTAACCCCTGGCAAATCGCGCTGGAAGGCGGCGATCCGTACAGCGTCGATCCGCACAAAGAAGCCATAGAAGAACACCAGTTTCTGAGCGATAACCTGGCCTTCATCGAGGCCGCGATCAAAGATAGTAAAGCCCCGCTCGACTCCCTTCTTAACCGCGTTAGCTTGCCGGTTTGTGAGCGTGAGCGGCCGCTTATTGCCGAAGACATTCAGATCGCCGTCGATTCGTTCGCGCAAGGAAAGGCGGCTTTAGCGCGAGCTGTACCCAGACGCGAAAGGCTCCATGACAAGGGTATCAGGACGGGGAGCATCCCTCCCTTTGTTGCGCCACAAATTGTTGAGCATGTCAGAATTTACTTCCAGTGGCTCAAAGCAAACTTTCCCGAAGTACAGATTCCATGAGCGATGCAACGCGTGGCTGCCCGCAAAAAAGGCCAGGTGCCTCCAGTCTTCACGACCCTCCCATCGCTTGACCGTTTGCCAGTCACGCACAGAGTTAGTTTATCGCGCAAACTGCATCAAATGGCCCGGATGAAGAGATATGCAACGAGAAAATAAAGGCCGAGCACGAGACCGAGTATTGCTGAAACGATCATGGTGTCTTCGCCAAAATTCGACCACCAATTGCGCAGTTTGGTCATGTGAGCCTCCCCGGTGTAAGAAACGCGCGGGGTATGTATCAGAACAGTGGCTTTCTGATCAAGGCTCCCTGCCAAATAAGTATGAAACAAGCAGATATCCCAAGGCTGCCAGCACGAGCAGGACGGGTAGTAGTGCGATGATTATAACGGAAATGACTAAGATGTCTGGCCGCGGCTTCGGTGACTTGTGTTCAGTCATCAGTGAGTGTCTCGATGCAAAAAGCGGCGGGGTAAGTATCAGATCTTGTTTTTTAGTCAAGGAGGGCGGGATAGATGAGCCCCGAGTGGGGCATTTTTTTCAGCTTTCTGCTGCGTGGTGACCGCGTCGTCCCGGAATAAAATCGAAATTGAGTGATTCGAAATGAAAAAATCTGAGTGATTCGATGAAAAAATCTTCAGCAGTGGTTTCGCTGCAATTCAGGGGCACAGTTGCGGAGCCGCCGCGCGGGCTTAAAAAAGCCGGCCAGGCCCTTTGGAACGATATTCAGGCGCAGTACGGAATCAGTGATCCTGGTGGAATTTCTCACCTCGTGACGGCGTGCCGAAGCGAGGACGATATCCAGCGCATGCGAAAATCCGTGGCGAGAGATGGCGACATGACCAAGGACCGCTTTGGCCAGAAGCGTGAACACCCCCTGCTTGCCGCAATCCGGGGCTTAGAGGCTGTAAAACGGCAGGCGTTGAAGAGCTTAAATCTTGATATCGAGCCGCTACGCGATCGGCCCGGCCGGCCGGGAGGGCGCTAAAAAATGCCAACCAAACGAACGCGCGTCATTCACCAGCGAAAGAACATTAGCAACACACAGCTCCACTACGCGAGTGATGGCCTTTGGGGCGATCCTGAGAACCTCGACAAGTTGGAAGCATTTACCTATCACTATCCGACCGTCCGTCCGGACGAATATTGCGCTGTTTGGCTTGCGATCAGGGGTGAATTATTGCCGCAGTGGATCAAAGCTTATCCCGGTACCCGGCCAAGTTGGTGGTATCTCTTTGATCCTGAATGTCCGCGTGTATCAGCGGAGGATATCAAGCGCCACGGTTGGGACGGCTGGTTCTTTACAATAGACATCCCCGAATCGGTGGAACAGGAGATCCTGCATACAAGCACAGCGCGCTGGTTCCGCACTTTGACTGCGCCGTGCCGGATCAGTTCGTAACAGCGGAAGACGTGGAGTGGCACCGCGAGGAAGGTGAGGATTTTTCTGGCATCCCTATCGACCTAAACGATCCACCGATGTATGAGAGCCAAGCAGCCTATCTCAATCGTCACGGTTTATGGATTCCAGCAGAGCGGCGACGTCTTCGCAAAAGAGACTTCAAACCTGAAATGGTGAGCTTTGCGTCCCCCACCAGGTAGGAAGCCAAAAAAATAGATTTCTTTTCCACATGAAACCGCCGCGGATCTGACGAGCGGCTGGTGGTAATAAAAACTTTCAGTGATTGCACCTATGGCGGAAGCTTATCTCCCATCGGACCTTTGCGCCTCAGCGACTCTTGCAAGGGATCCAGAATGCGCTAAAGCATCACGCTCCTCCAACAGATTTTGTCGAACTCAGCGTCATGTGATGAGACCCCAGCATCAGCAACACAGCGGATGGACTGGGCGCTATCTCAAAAGAAATTAATCTATTCGCTTCGCTTTTCCAATTTGAACGTCGAATCCAGCCCAGACCATCAAGCCGACCCACGCGAAAAATACCACCCACATCTTGAGGTAAGAAAAAAACACCAGGGACATGGTGCCGGACAGAAGTCCGGCCCAAAAAATCCACGATGCATGAGGTGTCTTGAGCTTCCTGGCGGCAAAAGCCGGGGTAAGTAACATGACGAAATAGAAACTAACGGTGATTGCGCCAAATAAAGTTAATAGGTCATTCATAACTTTCTCCTAGGTAACGTTTTAGGGGTCTCGCTCTATAGGATAGCTACTTATCGTTCTTGAATGTTTGGCACGGCTTTCGGACAATGCTGCTTAGCGGCTTTCTATAGAGCAGTGTGGCTTCATCTGGATTGCACTCGATGATTAACGCACCTTAACAGCGGTTCTTCACGGCCCCACCGGGCGAGTTCAAGGGCCGCGGCGGAGAACATTAAACCGCGGGGCGCCTCGGGAGGGACGTTGTGCAGCAGTTGGTCATAATCAGCGCGCGCGAGTCCAATAATGACTAGCATACAGCTTGCCTCATACGAATTTGGATGACTCCATGGGGCTCTGGTTCTGGTGTTGGCGTGCCGTGGTGCCTAATATTAGAAGAACACACCGAGGCACCGTTGGAAGGCACCCCGGTGTCCAGAGATAAGTTTCTTACGCAGCTGGTGTGACGGTGGGAATACAGAAATCAGAAAACTGGTTGTTCTGGCGTTCTTGGCTTTTTCCGGGATGCAGACCCTTGACGCGGAGTTGGGCAGCAACGGCGGACTGCGGTCCTGCGCCTGTCCCGAAATCGTGATTTAACCCGCTCAATGGAATCATTAGATCGGATTGGCCCATCGGCAAACCATCCGTGCGATCGCCCGTGCCAAAATCCCAATCCATGCTCGTATCGTCGCTGGGATCTCCGCTGATGCCCGTATCGTAAGTCGCCACGATGTTCACGGAGTATTTTGTCGCGTCGACGACATCGTCCCAGTTGGCTTGAATCATGTCTCCGACGATGGGGCAAAGCAAGTTAGTCGGGGCCGCGAGATGGTTCGCACTTACCAGTGTCGAAGTAGCAAGCAAAGTTGCCGCGGCCAAAACTGTTATTTTTGAAGATCTTTTTTTCATAATTTCCTCCTGTATTTGTGTGGAATGGTATTCACTTGGCCGGCCGGAGCGGGATCACAGCAGTATCAGGGCCACCGGAAAGGAGATCGACAAAATTGCGTCGGCTATCGGACTCGGGGCGTCACTAACGGACAATTCGACCGCCAGCCAAGCTCGTAGATTTTGCGACCAGCACTAATTTAGAAAACAAACTTGTCAGGATTGGTTCTATATTGTTCTCGGCAAAATACCGGTTTCGGCTTGAGAATGCGCTGGTAAAGGTCTGCGCAAGTGACCGACTTGGCAGGAGAGGGTGGGGCCAGAATAAGAACGGTAAACCGTTACCGCTTATTTTAAGCGCTGTATGAGGAGCGACGGTCAACCAGCAGGTATCAATGGCCGGTTAAGAGTTCTCTAATTTTGTTTTGGAGATCGAGAACCTTAAACGGCCTGAGCATGTAGTCACTGCAGCCCGCCTCCAAACATGCTGCGCGATCAGGATGACGGAGCAGCGCGGTTGTTACTAGGATCGGAATTTCCTTAGTCTCAGGATGAGCGCGAAGAGCTCTCGCCGCTTCTAAGCCGTCCATTATCGGCATTCTGATATCCATCAGGATCAACTTCGGCTTCTCTGAAATAGCTTTTTCCACGCCCTCTTTACCGTGAGTCGCAACAATCGGAAGATAGCCTAAGGAATTTAGGATAAGACATAGTAGTGCACGCATATCCGGATAATCTTCGATGATCAAAACTTTTACTTGTCCGCTGTTCAATAAATTTTCCTAGCTCCATGATGAAACCAATCCTTTAAAGCGCAAAAGCGAGACCGCGCACATACGTGAATCTAATACAACGCGTGACACGCGATGGGCATCTCTGACGATGGTTTTACCTGATGAATCTAAAGCAGTTTGTCAGGAAGTCATGTCAGTGTCTTGACTCCCGATACTCCTCAGCGATATAAGCTGCCCACTTATGCTGGACCCACAAAAAACTCTCGAACGTGAAGCAATGCTGGAACGCATCCGCGAACTAGATGCTGAGATTGCACAGCACGAGCGCAATCTCCGCGAGGGTGAGGCTCGGCTGGCGATTCAAACTGCGGCGGTTCATAGGCCAACATTCCTGAGCTAACGGTCGAGGTTCGATTGGAGAAACAGCGCTAAAGACTTCTTGAGAAGATCACTCCGCTTCCGATTCCCTGCCGGCTTATCTGACGTTCTGGACCTGAAAACTTTCTGGACAGCCGTATCGAACAGCGATCAAAATCTGCGCATTAAGACTATTCTGCTGCTGATTGCTTTTGTGCCGTACTTTTGTTTTTTCACGTTCTATGGCCGCTCGTGCGAACAGGATAACCTGCGTAGCATTAGCAATGCGATGGGGGGCTTCTTCCTTGTCGATTCTGCCTTCTTTCAGAAGTAGTCTTGTTTCTTGTTGGGCTCTTATGGCTTCACTGATCTGCTGTGTGCATATAGGCATTGTCCACCTCCTGATTTAATTTAGCTCCAGGTTTTTTGTCGCATCGCTGGAGTGACTTTTTTGCTCTAAAAGTTCCGACGACCTGTTTTCATTCCTGATTACTGGCGAATACAAGCCACGGGTTTCTTGTCCCGCTAACCAGGCTTGATGAGCCTCCCCGACGTCTCTCAACTGTTCGATTTCAACCCGATGAAGCAACAGATCGTCCGAAACTTTTCTTGGTGTAATCGTGACTTGATAGCCTTCGTTCCGTAAGCGTGACGCGTATTCATCAGCTCTTACTCGGCGATAAAACGTTGCCGCGATGAGATGATACGAACCGCCGGACTGCTTGCGCCGCAATGTCTCTGGCGTCAAGGAAGGCAGCAAAACCGCTTGGCCCACAGAGACTCTGTTCAGATTCTTAATCTCCGGGTTGGACTCTTGGATCATATCCATGCCGAGGGCGGTGTTTGCTCCATAAGTCTCCACGGCAATTTTGTAAATAGTAGAACCACGCGGTATTATGACTCGCTGCTCCTTCGGTTCGATTTTAACTTCTGAGTTGTCTTGAATGTTGACTTTTGCGTTGGCTTGTTGCGGAAGCGGTTCCTGATCTCTAACCAATAAAACCCATTCATGTAGATTACCCTTTGCGATTTCGAAGCTTCTGTAGATAGTGGATATAAAGTTCTTGGGGCTGATAAACGATCCTAGGGCGACTAAACCGAGGATCACCGCCAAACTCTGAACCGCAAAGTTTAGAAAACGTCCACGGTTGTGCTGAGGAATCTCCTTTGCTGCATCATGGATAGTTGCCGGTTCGGCCTTCGTCACGGTAACAATTTCAGTTTGAGTGGACTGTTGTTCTAATCCTAACCTGAGATCGCGAGCGACTTCCTTGATCACCTTTGTAGAAACATTTTTCTGTGCGCTTGCATAGGCACTGAGCAGCGCATTATCACAGATCATGTTCACCACCCGGGGAATACCACTTGAATAGATCGTAATCTGCCGAACGGCATCTGGATGGAACAGGTCATTGCTCGTGTACCCAGCAGCCCGCAGCCGAAAATCAATATATCGACCAACCTCCTCATCGTGTAAGGGAAGAAGCCGGCACTGAAGCGCCACTCGCTGTTTGAGCTGCCGGAGAGTAGGTCGATCTAATTTTGCCTGGAGCTCAGGTTGACCCATGAGGACGATCTGGATCAGCTTTTCCTCATCAGTTTCAAGATTCGACAGGAGTCGCAAACCTTCGAGAGCATCATCGCTCAGGTTTTGAGCTTCGTCGACCAGCACTGCCACAATGTGAGACTGCTTGAGCTGCGTGATTAGGTATTCGTTCAGCTTCTGAAGCAGCTTAACCTTGTTTGTTTCCTTAGTGCCCAAACCCAGGTCTTGGTGAATTACTTGGAGTAGTTCGGTGAAGTCTAGATAGGTGTTAAATATAAATACCGTATGTATGGTTGCCTGTAAGTTGTCCCTCAGCAGTTTCCGCAGCAATGTGGTTTTGCCTGTTCCCACCTCGCCGGTAATGACGATGAAGCCCTTCTTGGCCTCGATACCATACTGCAGAATAGCGTAGGCTTCCTGGTAAACCGGATTACTATAAAAAAAACTCGGATCAGGGGTGACACTGAAAGGGGAGACGGAAAAGCCAAAATAGCTGTTATACATACCTAGACCCTCCTTACACTAGCTGGTGCGGTCTTTGGCCCTTGCCGAGCAGGAGGCCCAATCTCCTCCTCAGTTGGCGGTACTCACAGCGTCAAAGATGAACGTTGCACTGGTGGGAAAGTTGTTCGTTCAACGTTTGATGAACCCTGTTATAGAAAAAACGTCTTGACGTTGTCAAGAACTGCTTTTCTTTGACAATAATCGACTCTTTTTGCCATAATCTTTCTTCGACGAGAGGTTGAATAACAAAAACACTCTGAAGCACTCCTTAAAGCATCCGCGAACTAGATGCCGAGAGCGCGCAGCATGAGCGCAATCCGCGGGAAGGTGAGGCCCGGCTACCGATTGAGGAGCAGGCTGAGGCTAAACCTGCGGCGACTCATAGAGGGCAACATTCCTGAGCAGGCGGGTAGGTACGCATGGAGATGCGCCGCTAAAGGCTTCTTGAAAGAAGCATTCCCGTTCAGATCAGGGCGCGTTCTGGCGCAAAAACTTTCTGGACAACCTACCTCCAACAGCGATAGAAATCGGCGCATGAAAACTGTTCTTGTGCTGATTGCCTATGTCTTCGGGGCAGCACACGTAGCGGCAGCGCAGCAGGCAAAAAAGGTTCCCAGAATAGGGGTTTTTCGAGGGTGCCTCCATTGCCGAGAGCCAGGGCATTGAACCCTTCCGTCAGGGGCTGCGGGAGCTTGGATATGTTGAGGGAAAGAACGTAAGTCTTGAAATCCGAGCTATGGAAGGTAAACCTGATCGAATTGCGCCCCTCGTAACAGAGCTGATCGGC
>JAJONK010000035.1 GCA_021323355.1 Deltaproteobacteria bacterium | reverse complement strand
AATAAAGCCGCAAGTCCGTTAAAGCTCGCTCCATAACCAATGCTGGTGGGTACAGCGATAACCGGTTTATCGATCATTCCGGCAACGACGCTTGGCAAGGCGCCTTCCATGCCCGCAACAACAATGACTACAGCAGCCTGATCCAATCTTCGTCGGTTTTCCAGGAGTCGATGAATACCCGCGACACCGACGTCAAACAGCTTTTCGACACAGTTACCCATTAGCGTTGCGGTTAGGAAAGCCTCTTCTGCCACTGGGATGTCAGACGTGCCGGCGCATACTACGAGTACGACTCCTTTGCCCTTGGTGGCGATCGGCTTTGCTATCCAGGTCGCTGCACGGGCGGTTGCATGATACCTAAGCCCGGCGATGGTAGCTTTTAGCGCTGTCATTTTTTCTGGGGACACACGAGTGACCAATATATTGTTTTTATGGCGGCGCAGCGCACGGATGATGGCAGCAATATCTTTCGGGTGTTTTCCTTCGCCCAAAATTACTTCGGGAAAACCTTGTCGGATCGCCCTGTGGTGATCAATTTTGGCAAAGCCCAGATCTTCGTAGGGCATATGACGCAGTTGAGCGACAGCTTGCGAAATGCTGACTTTCTTTTCACGCACCTCTTCTAGTAACTGAACGAGACGTTCAGAATCCATCCATCAGTTCCACGCAGAGCCTTCAGCGGCCGGGCTAACAAAGTGAATCATTACTGGCGGAAGTTTTACTCTTGAAATGATCATAACCGATGGCTGGAACGGATATGCGCTTGCCTGAACGATCCAAACAAGAAATTCCTTGACCAGCCGGAACGCAGGCGCCGATGCGGGTTAGCGGCACCTTCACCCGACGCTGCAACTGGTCAATCAGCTGCCGATCACTCTGGCGAGCGCAAAACAACAACTCATAATCCTCGCCGCCAGTCAGTGCATAACGTGTTCCTTCGTTGCCAGCCAGCTCTCGGTACGCCCTTGATAGCGGCAAAGCCTCTTCCCAGATGCGAGCGCCTATGAGGCTGGCTCTGCAAATGTGTCCGAGGTCTTGCAGCAGTCCATCACTGACATCGATCATTGCAGTAGCCAATCCTTTGCGAGCTAGCAGAGCACCTATTGCAAGTCTCGGCGTGGGTTTGTGATGGCGGTTAAGGAGATATCCAGCGCCTTTTTTTCTGAGCATTTTGCTCTTGAGTAAATGCAGACCCAACGCGGAATCACCCAAAGTTCCGGTGACATAGATATCGTTCCTGGGTTTGGCGCCGCTGCGACGGATCGGCCGATATGGGGCATGACCGATGAGGCAAGCGGAAATCAGCAACTTGTCGGCCACGCTGGTGTCTCCCCCCACGACGGCTACATTGTGCTGCACTGCCAACGACTGAATCCCATGGTAAAAACGGTCCAATTTCTCACTGGTAAAATGCCTTGGAATGCCCAAGGAGAGTGTTAAATAGGCAGGGACCCCGCCCATGGCAGCGATGTCGCTCAAATTAACTGCGAGGGTTTTGTACCCCAAATCAGATAATGAAGTCCAGTTAAGATCAAAGTGAACATCTTCCAGCAGGAGATCTGCAGTGACAAAAAAGGAATCCGTTTTGGCTCTAACCCAAGCCGCATCATCGCCGATGCCGAGACCTACATCACGGCTCGTTGGCATCGTGCGCCGCACCCTGTTAATCAGGCCGAATTCACCCAAACGACTTAACTTCATAGTAAAAGTCGCTATCATTCACGGCAAGAACATAACCGCATGAGTGGAATGTTGAAAGCGTTTGCTCGGTTGAGTTCAGCAGGATCCGTTTAGGGCCGTAAGGGAATGGATCGGTCTCTACGATTTTTCTGCAGCGGTTTTTCACCACGTTTCGAAAGCCTAGCGCGGCGAGCCCGCACTCTATCGCGTACGCCCTTCGCTGGCTTCTTTGCGGTAGGTTTATCAAGCAAAGCGCTCTTTAAGACGTCAGACATGCTTTCTGCAAGCACCCACTGAAGCTTGCGGCGGAGAACCTTGGGAATTTCATCCAAGTCCTTTTCATTTCGCTCGGGAATAATAATCGTTTTTATTCCAGCTCGAAAAGCGGCTAGCGATTTTTCCTTAAGTCCTCCGATGGGTAGTACTCTACCTCGCAAGGTGATTTCTCCAGTCATAGCGACATCTCTACTTACAGCGCGTTTCGTGAGTGCAGAGATGAGGGCAGTTGCCATGGTGATGCCCGCTGACGGTCCATCTTTCGGAATAGCCCCTGCGGGAACATGGATATGAATATCGAGCTTCTGATAAAAGTCCTCTTCAATGTCCAACTTTTTAGCATGCGCTCGAGCGTAACTCACCGCCGCTTGAGCTGACTCCTTCATAACGTCGCCCAATTGCCCCGTCAGAGTCAAGTTGCCCCGTCCTTTTGACAGCGAAGCTTCGACGTACAAAATTTCGCCGCCTGCGCTGGTCCAAGCCAGGCCAGTGGCAACCCCGATCTCATGGTGCTCCTGCTCGGCTTCCGGCAAGAACTTGGGCGCTCCTAAGAAGGAATGAACATTGGCACGCGTGATTCGGGTCAATTCGGTTTTTCCTTCGGCCACTTTGCGGGCAACTTTACGGCAGATTGAAGCGATCTCTCTTTCGAGATTTCTCAGACCGGCTTCTTTGGTGTATTCGCCGATGATGCGCAACATGGCATCGTCAGAAATTTCGATCGTCTTCGCTGAAAGTCCATTATCTTCGAATTGTCTAGGGATTAGATATTTGCGGGCAATCTCGAGTTTTTCTTCGTTGGTATAACCGGAGAGTTGGATCACTTCCATCCGATCGGCTAGAGCCGCCGGAACGGGATCCAGCAGATTAGCGGTGCAAATAAAAAGCGTATTTGAAAGATCGAACGGCAGATTCAAGTAATGGTCACTGAAGGCGTGGTTCTGCTCAGGATCGAGTACCTCAAGTAGAGCGGCCGATGGATCGCCACGGAAATCAGCGCCAACCTTATCGATTTCGTCCAACATAAAAACCGGATTGTTGGAGCCGGCCTGCTTGATTCCTTGGATAACCCGTCCCGGTAATGCTCCCACATAGGTTCGTCGATGGCCACGGATCTCCGCTTCATCGCGTACGCCGCCCAATGAAACCCGCACAAAATGACGGCCAAGAGCCCGCGCGATGGAACGGCCCAGAGACGTTTTTCCGACACCAGGGGGTCCGACAAAGCAGAGGATGGGACCTTTTAATTTCTTGCGAAGTTTGTTGACGGCGAGGTACTCGAGGATGCGCTCCTTAATCTTTTCCAGATTATAGTGATCTTCATCGAGAACCTGCTTAGCTTTCTTAATGTTTAGATTATCTTTAGTTTTTCTGCTCCACGGAAGGTCAACCAGCCAATCCAAATAGGTTCGAACCAGAGAAGCCTCGGATGATTCCGGATGCATCTGCTCTAATCTTCGCAGTTGCTTATCGGCCTCCCTTTTTACTTCAGGCGGCATTTTAGCTTTGTCGATTTGCTTTCGAACCTCATTCATCTCCTCGGCGCGTTCGTCGCCTTCACCAAGCTCCTGTTGTATTTGTTTTAGTTGCTCGCGCAGAAAATAGTCGCGCTGAGTCTTGCTCATCTCTTCTTTGGCTTGGTTCTGAATGCGCGCCTGCATCGTCGATAACTCCAACTCGCGACTTAAAAGGTCATTTACTTTCTTAAGTCGGTCAATGGGATCGAAAATTTCGAGGATCGCTTGGCTCTCCTCAATCTTCAAACGAAGGTTAGATGCGACCAGATCCGCCAATACGCCGGGATCACTGATGTTGTCGGTCACCATCACAATCTCGGGAGGAAGGTTCTTTAAATTGAGGATTTGCTCGATTTTCTCTTTGGCTGTGCGCATCAATGCTTCAACTTCGATGGGAACTTCCTGCAGAGTAGGTTCGATGACTTTGCGAATTTTTACCTCAAAATACGGACGTTCCCGGGTGAAGATATCCACTTCTCCCTTCGACAAACCCTGAACCAAAATCTTGACTCGTCCATCGGCCAGCTTCAGCATTCGCATGATTGAGGCGATGGTGCCCACCTTGTGTATCTCCGACGGAGTTGGGCTTTCTTCGGAAGAATTCTTCTGCGCGACCAAAAAAATCAGTCGGTCGCGCGAAAGAGACTCTTCGACGGCGCGAATCGATACGTCTCGACCGACGAAGAGCGGCAGCATCATGTAGGGATAGATGACGATATCGCGAATCGGTAGCAGCGGGAGAACTTCAGGTATCTCTACTTGTGATCCCTTGTTCTCCGAATCTTCAACTTTCCATTCAGCGTCACTCATCAAGTGTTTTGTTCCTTGCTCAACTTAGTCAGAGTGGGAACCGACGTCAACAACAATTTTACTTTCCCCTGGACCAGCTGCAAGGGCAACTAAGAGATTTTGTCTGGAATCCGGCTAGTCGAACAACTGTTTCACTTTGTCGAAAAAACCCTTTGCTATCGGGTTAACGTCTTCTCCACCTAAGGACGCAAACTCCTTAAGAAGCTCCTTTTGCCGCCCTGTCAGATGGGTTGGTGTCTCAACCAATACACGGACGTGTTGGTCGCCTTGCTGATAACCGTGCACGTCCTTTACTCCCTTGCCTTTGATCCGGAAGAGCTTGCCTGACTGCGTCCCCGCTGGGACCTTCATTTTGACCTTGCCGTCCAAAGTAGGGACATCAATCTCGGCGCCTAATGCTGCCTGCACAAAAGTTATCGGGACATCACAAAGTATATCAAGGTTCTCCCGCCTGAAGATCGGATGAGTTTCTACCTGAATTACAACGTACAGATCCCCCGGCGCTCCGCCGCTGGAGGCGCTTTCGCCTTCGCCGCGAAGCTTGAGCCGCGAACCGTTGTCAACACCGGCAGGAATTTTCACACTGAGGGTATGCATTTTGCGCGTGCGCCCGACTCCACTGCAAGATGCGCATGGATCAGCGATGATAGTTCCTTGGCCGTGACATTGATTGCAGCTGCGTGAGACGCTGAAGAATCCTTGTTGAAAACTGACTTGTCCGCGACCATGACATGTCGGACAAGTCTGGGGTGACGTGCCAGGTTTGGCACCGGTACCGTGACAGCTTTCACACGGTCCATGGCGTGGAATCTTAATCTTTTTTTCGACGCCAGCGACCGCTTCTTCAAAGCTTAAACTTAAATTATAACGCAGGTCTTCTCCGCGCGTCTGGCTGCGGCGGCGGCCGCCGGCACCGCCGAAAAACTCGCCAAAGATATCGCCAAAAATGTCTTCAAATCCAGAATTGAAGTCGAATCCGCCAGCAAACGGACCGTTATCGCCGAAAGCCGCATGACCGTACTGATCGTATTGTGCTCGTTTATGGGAGTCCGAAAGTACCTGATAGGCCTCGGAAATCAGCTTGAACGTTTCTTCCGCCTGTTTGTCTCCGGGGTTGCGATCGGGATGATACTTGAGCGCAAGTTTTCGGTAGGCTTTTTTAATCTCGTCTTCGCTGGCATTCCGGCCGATCCCCAGCAGCTCGTAGTAATCTTTTTTGCCGTTCAAGCGACGCCTCGTTTTGCTAACATTTTGTACACGAAGGAAAGCCCCTCTCCGTCGCCAGTGATCGGAGCAGGGGCTTTGTCGACGATTTGTTGATAACCACTAGCCCAGGTTGTAAATTATTCTTTAACCTCGGTGAAGTCCGCGTCGACCACATCTTCTTTCTTTTTCTTCCCGTCCTCGCCGCTTTGTCCTTCCGTTTCACCGGTGTCCTGGGCTTTTTGCTGCTGCGAAGCTTTGGCGTACATCGATTCCGCCAATTTGTGAGACGATTGGCTCAACTGATCGGCCGCAGTCCTCATAGCTTGGGCATCCTGACCTTCTAAGGCCGCCTTGGCTTGCGTTAGCGCGGACTCGATATTTTCCTTCACTCCTCCCTCCAGATCACCGCCGTGCTCTTTGAGCGACTTTTCAGTAGAGTAGATCAGCGTATCAAGTTGATTGCGCGCCTCGACAGTTTCTTTCCGCTTCTTATCCTCTGACGCGTGTGCTTCAGCGTCGGAAACCATGCGCTTGATTTCTTCTTCGTTGAGGCCGCTTGAAGCGGTGATCTTGATCGATTGTTCCTTTCCCGTTCCCAAATCTTTCGCTGCGACATGAACGATACCATTGGCGTCGATGTCAAAAGTTACTTCAACTTGAGGAACCCCGCGAGGCGCCATCGGAATGCCGACAAGATCGAACTGTCCCAGGAGCTTGTTGTCCGCGGCCATCTCACGCTCACCTTGGAAAACTCTGATAGAGACCGCGGTCTGATTGTCCTGCGCAGTGGAAAATACCTGGCTCTTTTTAGTTGGGATGGTAGTGTTTCGCTCGATCAGTTTTGTGAAAACGCCGCCGAGTGTTTCGATTCCGAGTGAAAGGGGCGTGACATCTAGCAGCAAGACGTCCTTAACATCGCCGGTCAATACCGCCCCTTGAATAGCGGCACCTACTGCGACGACCTCATCCGGGTTAACGCCTTTATTCGGCTCTTTGCCAAAAATCTTTTTGACTCGCTCCTGAACTGCAGGCATTCGCGTCATTCCACCTACTAGTACTACTTCATGGATATCGCTGGCGCTCAGGCCGGCGTCTTTCAGCGCCTGCCGACAGGGGGCTTCCAGCCGATCAAGCAGATCGCCGCAAAGTGCTTCGAGCTTGGACCGTGTCAGCTTCATATTGAGATGCTTCGGACCTTGCTGATCTGCTGTGATAAACGGCAGATTGATGTCGGTCTCCATTGAAGAAGATAACTCGCATTTGGCCTTTTCACCTGCTTCTTTAAGGCGTTGCAGGGCCATCCGATCCTTCCTTAAATCGATTCCTTGATCCTTCTTAAACTCATCAGCTAAATAATCGATAATTCTTTGGTCGAAATCTTCGCCGCCCAGAAAGGTATCGCCGTTGGTAGCTTTGACTTCAAAAACCCCGTCGCCTAGCTCCAAGACCGAAACATCGAAAGTGCCACCGCCAAGATCGAAGACGGCGATTTTCTCGTCTTTTTTCTTGTCAAGGCCATACGCAAGCGATGCTGCGGTCGGTTCATTTATGATGCGAAGAACGTTTAAACCGGCGATACGCCCGGCGTCTTTGGTTGCCTGTCTCTGGCTGTCATTGAAGTAGGCTGGAACCGTAATAACCGCTTCGGTGACCTTTTCCCCAAGGTAGTCTTCTGCAGTTTGCTTCATCTTTTGCAGGATGAAAGCGGAAATCTCAGCGGGGCTATACTGTTTGCCGCGAATCTCTACCCAGGCGTCTCCGTTGTCATTACGGACAACTTTATAAGGCAGAACTTTCGTTGCTCTTTGAACCATTGGGTCATCGAAACGCCTGCCAATTAGTCGTTTGACGGCGAAAATCGTGTTTTCAGGATTCGTGATAGCTTGTCTTCTCGCAATCTGTCCCGCCAGCCGCTCTCCGCTGTCGGTAAATGCGACGACCGATGGGGTAGTCCGGCTTCCCTCTGAATTTGCCAAGACGTTAGGATCTCCACCCTCCAAGATTGCGACGCAGGAGTTGGTTGTGCCTAAGTCAATTCCAATAACTTTTGCCATTTCAATTGCTCCTAAATGAAGTCTTATACATTAAATAGTCGGATCAAAGCTTGATTTAATCATCGGCCGGACCCTTTTCAACCTCACTTTGCCCATTTTTCCCGTCTTTAGCTTGCGGGGCTTTAGAAACCGTCACGAGTGCGGGACGTAGCAGTCGGTCTCGAAACAGATAACCTCTATGATGTTCATTTATAATGGTATTAGGTTGGTACTCACTGCTTTCAACATGCGCCATCGCTTCATGTTTACCCGGATCGAAAACAGCTCCTATCGCTGGAACCTGCACCACGCCGTGTTTGCTAAAGACGTCGAGCAGTCCTCTTAAGACCATTTCAACGCCCTCAACCAACGGCTTACCATTGCCGCCGCCCTGTGCATGGGCAATAGCTCTTTCGAGATTATCGATCACCGGAAGAATATCTTTGATTAGGTTCTCATTGGCATAGCGGATGGCATCCTCTTTTTCTCGATTGACTCTCTTTTTAAAGTTGTCCACCTCGGCAACTTGTCTGAGATAGCGAGCGTAATTCTCCTCCGACTCCTTTTCCTTGGCTAGGAGTTTGTCGCGCATCTCGGCTAATTCATCCTGACGTTCTGACGGGGAATCGACAATCTCTTCGGCGGAGTCACTCCTAAGATCTGATTTTTTGCTTTCCTCAGCCATTCTAAAATCTCCCACAAAGTACTGCAGCGGAATCTAATCACGGGTTCCCACCTTGTCAACCTAGTCAAAGCAAAAAGCCTAAATTTATTGAATAGTTGTCGAATATCATAAACGATGTTAAGGTAGTTCCGACGCGATAAATCCATGCAAACCAGCCATGTCACCTCGGCCATCGTGTTACGGAGCTGGCCCTTCGGAGAATCTGACAAGATTGTCTCATTTTTAACCGAGGGCCACGGCAAACTCACCGGCATCGCGAAAGGAGCTAAACGTTCAAAGAAGCGTTTCGTTAACTCCCTCGAACCATTCTCCTTCGTCAGTCTAAACTTTCAGGACCGATCAAAAACCAGTCTAGCATTTATTCTCAGCTGCGAATTGCAGAAAAGCTATAAAAATTTAATCGCTAGCCTAGAAAAAATTGCCTTTGCCTCTTATTACGTTGAGATTACTGAGGGACTCATCGGCGAGCGCGAAGAGAACAGGTTAGTTTTTGATCACTTGAAGAGAAGCCTTAATCGCCTGGAAAGTGAAGGAGCATCTATAACATTTCTTATTGACTTCGAATTGAAGCTTCTCAGTTTGACGGGCTATCAGCCATTGCTAGATAGTTGCCGCCGCTGTGGTATGCATCCATCACTCTCGTACGCGCCAGTACAGACACACTGGTATTTCAGTCTCCGAGATGGTGCGATACTTTGTGCAGGATGTTCCAAGCTCAGAAAGGAACTCGTGCCTATATCGGGTGCAACTCTCGATCTGATGACAAATCTTCAGCAGGAACCAAATTCAACTTTTGAAGATCCGAAGCCCTCGCCAACAGTTCTAAAACAGATTCGGTCTGCTACTGCGCGATTTATACAATTTCAGCTTAATAGAGAAATCAAGTCGGCTTCCTTCCTCAATCAATTTTGCTCCTGATGATCGCCCACTACTGAACGATTTTGATGCACAACGAGGTTATTGCTAATGCCTAAAAAAATGAAATTTGTTTACTTCTTCGGCGGCGGAAAGGCTGAAGGTAAAGCATCGATGCGCGACTTGCTCGGTGGCAAAGGGGCCGGTTTACACGAGATGACGCGTATCGGAGTCCCGGTACCCCCGGGATTCACGATCACTACCGACGTTTGTAGGTACTATTACGCTCGGGGCGGTTATCCTAAAAGCCTTGAAATCGATGTAAGCCTGGCGCTTAAGCGTGTAGAGAAAGAACTTGGCAAGCGCTTTGGAGATGCTAACGACCCGTTGTTAGTCTCGGTTCGTTCTGGGGCAAGAGAGTCAATGCCGGGTATGATGGATACGGTGTTGAACTTGGGACTCAATGATCAAACACTGCAAGGCCTTATTCGTCAGACTCAAGACCCACGGTTTGCCTATGATACCTATCGACGGTTCGTACAGATGTATTCGGACGTGGTGCTTGGGGTGAAGCCCCGAGATAAAGCGCAGGCAGATCCTTTCGAGCAAATTATTGAAGAAAAGAAACGGAGTCACGGCTTCCACTCTGACACAGAATTGACCACCGATGATCTGAAGGAGATCGTCGACAGATACAAGGCAGAGGTCAAATCTAATACTGGGAAGGATTTTCCGGACGACCCTGTCGCGCAACTCTGGGGGGCCATAGGCGCGGTGTTCGGGTCTTGGAACAACGACCGAGCCGTTGCATACCGTGAACTTTATCGCATTCCGAGTGAGTGGGGCACTGCGGTGAATGTTCAGGCGATGGTTTTTGGCAATCTCGGAAAGGCTTGCGCTACCGGGGTTGCCTTCACGAGGAATCCTTCTACGGGAGAGAAAGAGTTTTATGGAGAATTCTTGGTTAACGCACAGGGTGAAGACGTTGTTGCCGGCATTCGAACGCCGAGAACCATTGGTGAACTAAAAAGCGCGATGCCCCGGCCCTATGCGCAACTACAGAGAGTATGTAGAAGGCTTGAGAAGCATTACCGTGACATGCAGGACATCGAATTTACCATTGAAGATAATATCTTGTGGATGCTTCAAACCCGATCCGCTAAACGCACGGGATTCGCTGCTCTCCGAGTTGCAGTTGATATGGTGGAAGAGAAGATCATTACCAAAAAGGACGCTTTGCTCAGAATTGAGGCCGATCATTTGAATCAGCTTCTTCGTCCAATATTCGATAGCCAGGACAAGCAGAGGGCCGCCGTAGAACGTCGCATCCTCGTGAAGGGTTTACCGGCGGGACCAGGCGCCGCTAGCGGGCGCATAGTCTTTCATGCAGAGGATGCCGTGGAATGGAAAAAAAACGGCAAGCGCATCGTACTCTGCCGGATTGAAACAAGCCCCGATGACATACGGGGCATGGAGGCCGCGGAAGGAATTTTGACTGCTCGAGGTGGTATGACATCGCACGCCGCCTTAGTGGCACGTCAGATGGGTAAAGTGTGCGTTGCCGGTTGCGAAGCTCTGCACATTGATTATGCGGCGCGAGTGATGCGAGTAAATGGAACAGTTCTAAAGGAAGGAGATTGGATTTCGGTTGATGGCAGCACTGGCGAAGTCATCAGAGGTGAGGTTCAAACTCGTCCGTCGGAAGTTCTTCAAGTGCTCTTGGAAAAGACGTTGTCTCCTAGCAAATCTTCCTTGTACCGTCAATACGCAAAGCTTATGAAGTGGGCAGACGAAATTCGTAGGTTGGGCGTGCGAACTAATACCGACCAGCCGGATCAAGCCGAGGTTGCGCGGGCTTTCGGAGCTGAAGGTATCGGCTTGTGCCGAACCGAGCACATGTTTTTTCAGGGTGATCGGATTCAAGCCGTGCGCGAGATGATCCTGGCGGATGATGAAGCCGGACGCCGAAGGGCATTGGCTAAGCTTTTGCCCATGCAAAAGCAGGATTTTAAAGCAATCTTGGAAATCATGGGAGAGTTGCCTGTCGCTATTCGGACACTCGACCCGCCACTCCATGAATTTCTTCCTAGCCGAGAGGAAGAAATTGCTGAGTTGGCGCATGTTATGAGCGTGCCGCTGGAAGCACTACGAGACAAGGTCAAAGTCCTTCAAGAGTTTAATCCCATGCTCGGGCATCGGGGCTGCCGATTGGGAATTTCATATCCTGAGATCACCGAAATGCAAGCCCGCGCGATATTCGAAGCGGCGTGCGAATTACGTCAAGAAGGAAAGAGACCTTTTCCTGAGGTAATGATCCCGCTTGTTGGATCACGCGAAGAATTCGCGGCGCAAAAGAACATCGTTCAAACTGTCGCCGAGGAAACGATGAAGGTCTACGGGGTCAAAGTCCGCTTTCTGATAGGAACTATGATTGAGTTGCCGCGGGCATGCTTGGTGGCGGACGAGATCGCACAGGAAGCGGAATTTTTTTCTTTTGGCACCAATGATCTTACACAGACCTGCCTAGGCCTTTCACGTGACGATGCCGGGAAATTTTTGCCCACCTATGTGCTTGATGGCCTTCTGCCGGAAGATCCCTTTGTCACCGTGGATCAGGAGGGTGTCGGGGCGTTGATGAAGATTGCCGTCGGGAAAGGGCGAAGAGCACGCAAAAACCTTGAAATAGGAATATGCGGGGAACATGGTGGTGATCCTAAGTCGATCCATTTTTGCCATCGAATCGGTTTGGACTATGTCAGCTGTTCGCCCTACCGTATTGCTGTAGCAAAACTAGCCGCAGCCCAAGCGTCCCTATTAGAAACTACGTAATTTCACACATTTAGCCCGTAATTTACTCCAACTCCGGCCACTCTCCTCGGGAGAAGTTTTATTGACAGGTCTGTATTTATTCACCATAATTTCACGAGCCGAAATTCGTTCAAGTGATCTATGGAACCGAGGGTAGCAGAATTATTGGTTAGAGGGGGGGTTGTTTCACGCGATCAACTGAACAAGGCCCAGCAAAAAGGACGTGACAGCGGTTCGTCCGTCATGAAAGAGCTTGTACAGCTCGGATTTACGACAGAACAGACACTTACCGAATTCCTCGCCAAACAGTTTGGCATCGAAAAGATCGAGCTGACTCCGGAGGAGATTGAGGAGTCGGTTTTTAGTTTGGTACCGCCGCAGCTCACCCAGAAACACCAGCTAGTCCCAACCAAGCTCACCGGCTCAATTCTCACCGTTGCTATGGCTGACCCAACGGATTTGATAGCGATCAATGAGATCAAATTCATCACCGGTTATGGGGTGAGAGTCGTACTAGCATCGCCGTCCGCCATCAAGAAAACCTTAGACCACCGATTTGGCGGAATCAGTTACGACGACGTTCTAAAAAAATTCGGCGATAGTGACATGGAGCTCATCCTCGAGCAGGATGATGTCAACCTTCAAGAGCTTCAACAGGCTACGATGGAAGCACCAGATTCACATTGAGCCCTACGAAAAACTTTTCCGTGTGAGATTCCGTATCGATGGTGTGCTTCAAGAGATAATGAGTCCGCCGCTCCGGCTCAAAAATCCTCTAGTTTCTCGCCTGAAGGTGATGGCCGGGCTCGACATCGCCGAACGGCGACTTACGCAGGATGGCCGTATTAAGCTAAAAATGGGTATCGGCGGCGAGCTAGACATCCGTGTGTCGGTTTTGCCGACTCTCTTCGGCGAAAAAGTCGTGATGCGATTGCTGGACAAATCCAATCTCCAGCTCGATATGGCGAAGCTTGGCTTCGATCCTCAGACACTGGAAGATTTTCAGGAAGCTATCCATAAACCATTCGGGATGATCCTTATAACGGGCCCGACAGGCAGCGGTAAGTCGACTACTCTCTATTCGGCACTTTCCGAATTGAACAAAGCCGATGTGAATATTTCAACTGCTGAGGATCCGGTTGAATATAACCTTGTAGGTATCAACCAAGTTCAGGTGAGAGAACAGATCGGCCTGAACTTTGCTTCATGTCTTCGCTCTTTTCTAAGGCAGGACCCGGACATTATCATGGTCGGTGAAATTCGTGATCTTGAGACTGCGCAGATTGCTGTTAAAGCGGCTCTGACAGGTCATCTTGTCCTGAGCACCTTGCATACTAACGATGCTCCATCGACCATTGATCGTCTTATCAATATGGGCGTGGAGCCGTTTCTACTGACTTCGTCAATCAACTTAATTGCAGCGCAGCGCTTGGTGCGGCGTATCTGCGATAAGTGCAAAGAACCGATCGAGGTTGCGCCTGAGGCTTTGATTAATTTAGGTGTAGATGCGTCCGAGGCTGCTGGAGGGTTTCCAACTTTTCGCGGGCGAGGCTGTAATAACTGCAACGAGACTGGGTATAGAGGCCGACTCGCAATTTACGAAATCCTCGTCATGCATGAAGGTCTCAAAGAATTGATTCTGAAATCTGCTTCGGCTGCGGATCTAAAGCGAGAGGCCGTTAAGTCGGGTATGAGTACCCTCCGTATGAGCGCCCTGCAGAAGGTTCGGGACGGCTTCACAACAATAGAGGAGACCATCCGGGTTACCGATACCGACAAGGGCTTCGGGTCAGTTTTTTCATTGGGATTCTAACAGCACGCTTTGTGCCTCCGTAAATTCGGATACTGCCGGTTAAAGCACATGCGAAAGTAGCGAAGGATCAACAGCCGATGCCGACATTTCTGTGGGAAGGAAAAACCGCTCAAGGAAGGCTCATGAAGGGGGATCTCGAAGCTCCCAACCTTGAGGCCGTACTTTCGGCTTTACGAGAACGGCGGATCCGGCCCATTCCGAACCGAATACGGCAAAAGGGGCAGGGTCTCGACAAAGAAATTAGCATCCCGGGCTTTGGTGAGAAAGTAAAACCTAAGGAGGTGTCTTTATTCACCCGTCAATTTGCCACGATGATCGACGCGGGTTTGCCGATTGTGCAGTGTTTGGACATCCTTAGCGAGCAATCAGCTAGTAAATTGCTCCGCAATACCATTCGCGGAATTAGGCAGGATGTTGAGGGAGGTTTGACTTTGGCAGCTTCTCTTAAGAAGTATCCCAAAGTTTTTGACGACCTATATGTCAATATGGTGGAAGCTGGCGAAGCTGGCGGTGTTCTAAACACCATCCTGAACAGAATCGCTCTGTTCATCGAAAAAGCCACCAAACTGAAGAAAAAAGTCAAAGGGGCGATGATCTATCCATGTTCAATTCTGGCGGTGGCGATCATCGTAGTGGCTGTATTATTGATTTTCGTAATCCCGGTTTTTGCTGAACTGTTCACCAGTATGGGGAAAGCGCTGCCGGTCCCGACACAAATCGCCATCAATCTCAGTAATTGGTTCATTGCGTACTGGCTCTACATGATTTTCGGAACGGCGGCCGTCGTCGGCAGCCTCCGGTTTTATTATCAGACACCGCACGGCAGAATGCATATCGACGGGATACTGCTCCGGATGCCAATTTTCGGCGATCTTTTGCGGAAAGTTGCCGTGGCGCGATTCTCGCAAAATATGTCTATTCTCCTAAGTTCCGGCGTGCCCATTCTCGATGGCTTAGCGATTACAGCTAGAACAGCCGGCAACAAAGTGGTTGAGAAGGCGATTATGGATAGCCGTCTAAGTATCAGTCAGGGTAAAACTGTCGCGGAACCTTTGCGAGATAGCAAAATTTTCCCCCCCATGGTTTGTCAGATGGTGGCTGTGGGCGAGAGCACTGGCGGCCTTGACGGCATGCTGAAAAAGGTCGGCGAACTGTATGAGGAAGAAGTTGATGACGCCGTCGCTAATTTGACCGCGCTCATGGAGCCATTGATCATGGTTGTACTGGGCGTGATTCTCGGCGCATTGGTCATTTCCATGTATCTACCTATCTTCCAGATGGGATCCTTGGTTTAGTCGTGGATAAGCTAGACCTCCGACAAGATCAACACACCTGAGACCGATCTGAAATTCTATTTGACTGGCGATAATAAAAGTTTGACTGAAAAGATAAGATGGCTGCTTATCCTTCGACTGGCCATCTTAACGTTCTTTTTAGCCGCGACAGCCCTGTTCAACTTCTTTCAAGCGGAAGGCAGCCCGCGGTTTTTCTTCATCATACTTACACCGCTGTTAGTTGCTTATGGAATCTCTATTGGCTCGTTTCTGGCGCTGCCACGAGTTCGCTACCTTCGGTTGTTCGGTCATGCTCAGATCGGCTTTGATGTAATTCTGATTACCGGCATCATCTGGATTACCGGCGATGCTGCCAGCCCGTTCTCCTTTCTCTACAACTTAGCGGTGATGAATGCAGCCATATTGCTATTTTACCGCGGCGCGTTTTTCACGGCTGTGTTTTCCAGTTTATGTTATGCAGCCCTTTTGATCTGGGTCAGTTACTTTAGCCAGAATAGCGGCCTTCCTTTGTCGTCGTCTTCGCTAATACCTGTGATTTTGAACATCGGCAGTTTCTTTGTAATTGCTGGCTTGAGCGGTTTTTTAGCGAATAAGCTTGGTGAGACCGAAAAATTACTGGAAGAGAAAAAAAACGATTACCAGGAACTAGATGCGCTGAAAGAAGCGTTGATGCAAGGGATGGCTAGTGGCGTGGCAATCACCGACGGTAAAGGAAGAATCAACTACTTCAATCTCCAGGCGCAGAATCTTACTTCCTTGAGTGAACCGGCGGTGATCGGCAAGCGACTCGACGAAGTTTTTCCAAGCCTCCGGTGGAACTTCGACAAACCACAACCTAGCCCGCGTATTGTTTTAGAAGAAATAGTTTTTGCTACTCCTGAAGAAGGCCAGAAAACTATCCGCCTCAGTTTAGCCTCGCTAATTAACTCTAACGAAGACTGTATGGGATACGTTTCCATATTTGAAGACATCACGAGACAAAAACAATTCGAAGAGAAAGTCAGGGTTGAAGAGGAACTACGGCGAGCGCGTGAGTTCAATTTGCAGCAACTGCCGCCAGGGAGCTCCCAAGAGGAGTTTCAGTTCGATGGTGTCATCGGTAAAGGCGCAGGAATTGAAACTATTCACCAGCTGATCAGGAAAGTAGCCCTCACTCGAACTAATGTATTGATCACCGGCGAAAGTGGAACCGGCAAAGAATTAGTAGCGCGCGCGGTTCACCTTAATGGACCCAGAAAAGCAAAACCGTTTATCGCAGTGAACTGCGGTGCGATACCCGAAGGTCTTATCGAAAGCGAACTCTTCGGGCACGTCCGAGGTGCATTTACGGGGGCAGTTGCCGATCACCCGGGGCTTTTCAAACAGGCAGATCAAGGGACCATTTTTCTTGATGAGGTAGGCGAGTTGCCGGTTCACTTGCAAGTCAAACTGCTAAGAGTATTGCAGGAAACGACCTTTACACCTGTCGGCGGCAACAAACCGATCAAAGTCGATGTGCGTTTTATTGCCGCGACAAACCGCAATTTGAGGCGGGAAATGGAAGAAGGGCGTTTTCGTGAGGACCTTTATTATCGTCTGAACGTAGTGCAAATGGCTATGCCCGCCCTGCGCGACCGAAGAGAAGACATTGCGATGCTTGCCCACTATTTCATGCGCAAGTTTGCGTGTCTGCATGACAAGAAGATTGAAGAAATTTCCAGTACCGCGCTGATGCACCTATTGACTCATCATTATCCAGGAAACGTCAGAGAGCTGGAGAATATTATCGAACATGCCGTAACTGTGACCAATAAAAATATCCTGACGGATGATGATTTACCGGTGTACATCAATGCGAATTCTCTTGCAGAAGACTGCCCCGTCATCGAAACAAATGTATCTGATGAAGCCAAGCTGTTTTTCGAAAAAGGCCTGTCCTTAGACGCCGAATTGGAAACTCATGAGAGGTCCATTCTCCTTGGTGCGCTTAAAAGAGCCAATGGCGTTCAGAAGCGAGCAGCTGAAATTCTGGGCATCAACTACCGGTCACTCCGTCACAGACTCGAGAAGTACGGTATGTCAGGTAGAGGAAATTCGCTACCGGTCGAGTTTACGGAACGACAGTAACAATTTTTGTCACTCTGGCCCCGGCCAAACTTACATAATCCCGAAATCCGCCTGCTCCTAATTGCCTGCTCGCTCGACCCTTGATTCCGTTTTGGATGATTATCCGGAAATCTGTGCACTTCCGTCCGCAGGTTTGCCTAGGTCTCTGCTGCAGTCCGGCCAGGCTCAGATGGCTTTGCTTTTGCTCATCGGCGAGTTCAACGTTCGAACGTCAAAACAGCACGAAGGAGGTATGCGAGCGAAAGCAGTGGTCAACTTGGTTACACTATCTCGAAGGAAGTTGTTGTAAGTAACATTTGAAGTACGAAAGGAACAAAACACTCAATGAAGCAGTTACGCTTACAAAATGAATCTGGTTTTACACTGATCGAGCTTTTAGTCGTGGTAGCGATCATCGGTATATTGGCGGCCATAGCGATTCCACAGTTTTCGGCTTAT
>JAJONK010000415.1 GCA_021323355.1 Deltaproteobacteria bacterium | reverse complement strand
CATGAATAGGTAGAAAGGTGAGGATGCCGCCGTGGCCGAACGATAGAAAGGCGACGGCTACCGCGGGCAGTAGGGTCTCGGGAATCACCAGCAGGTCAAGCCATCTTTGGCGGTGGTCGTTTCGTGGGCCGTGCTCCGGCTCCTTGACGAACGCGGCGAGAATCAGGCTGACAAACAACAACGCGGCTGCACCGAAAAACACTCCGGAGAAGTCAAAGCGTTGCAACAACGCGAACCCCGCCACCGGGCCGATGGCTCCGCCCAGACTGCTCGCCATGGCGGCGTAACCGATCAACTCGCCGCGCCGCTTCTGCGGCGCGATATCGGCTGCCAATGTCGCCACGGCAGTCGTGCAGCCGGACCAGCCAACACCGTGAAGCATGCGGAACGGCAGCATCAGAAGAATGCCTGGGGCCCATAGGTAGCCGAAGTTGCCGACGGCGAAGAGGGCAACGCCGGCGATGAGAAATGGCTTCCTGCCGATTCTGTCGATGAGTAGTCCCACCGGAATTCGCGTAGCGGTAGCTGTGATGGTGAAGACCGCCATGACAGCACCGATCACTGTGGAAGAAGCGCCGAAGCTGACAAGATACAGCGGCAGGATCGGGCGAGTGAGATGATGGGCGAGAAAAAAGCTAAATCGGTTTATCCAGGTGAAGAAGAAATCTTTTATCCAAATTTCCCAAGGTGTTTGCTCCTGCTCTGGCACAGTTGCCGCCATTCAGTTGAAAAGCTCATCATTGGGCAGGGCTGAATCAAAGTCAATCTGCTGTTGCAGGATGGGATCATTTCGGATTATGTAATTGCGTTCGTTAAAGCGGAAAACAGTTCGTCACATTCATCCTTTTGTGATAAATCCGGGCGGCGGAATCTAGTGCGAGTCTAACAAAACCACGAAGGTCACGAAGAGCACGAAGGAAAGGGTCATCTCTCATAATGTGCAGAATGAAACTAAAAGAATCTTCGTGACCTTCGTGTTCTTCGCGGTAAAAACGACGACTCAGTCTAGCGTTCAGGAGGACTTTAATGATTATTAGTCGGCGACATTTTCTTAGCAAAATCGTTATCGGCGTGGCGGCAGCGCCCTGGCTCGGAAATTTTTGCTGGGCGCAGACTAAAGGCAAGCTCGGTTACATGAAAATCGTCGATGTCGCGGCGATGTTCATGGCGATGGAGAAAGGATTTTTCAAGTCAGAAGGTTTGGAGCTCGAGACGGTGCCCATGGCAGGCGGGGCGGTGATCGTGCAAGGAGTTACCTCCGGCGATTTGCAGATCGGCTGGACCAACGTCATTTCGCTTTATCAAGCCTATGTGGAGGGATTCGATTTCAAGCTTGTGGCGCCTGGGGCGAGCAACGGCCGCGGCAAAAACGAGAGTCATGCCATTCTTGTGACTAAAGCGTCGCCGATTAAAAGCGCCAAAGATCTGGAGGGGAAAACCGTCGCCGTCAATACACTTAACAATATCGTTCATCTGATGGCAATGGCTTGGATCGACAAGAACGGCGGCGCTTCGAATAAGGTTAAATTCGTCGAGGTGCCGTTTCCGCAGATGGAAGCGGCATTGAATGGCGGCAAGCTCGATGCCGTCAGCATTCATGAGCCGTTTGCCACCGCTGCCACGGAAAAGGGCACGGCCCGAGTTCTCGCCCATCCCTGGGGCGACGTGCTCGCGCGGTTTCACATCGCCGGCTGGTTCGCTTCCGAGAAGTGGATCCAGAAAAACAAGCCAATGACTCAGTCTTTCATTCGAGCTATCGCTCGCGGCGCCGAGGCCATTGAGGCCGATCCCGAAGCCAGCCGCGCTGCGATGATAAAATGGGCCGGATTGAATCCCGGTCTCGCCGACAAGATCGGCTTGCCCATTTTCGACAAAACGTTATCGGAAAAAGATCTCCAGTCGACCATCGATCTGACCCACAAATATAAATTGATTTCCCGCGCCATCAAAGCACGGGAAGTCATCAGCGATGTGGCGCCTAAAGGTTAGAAGATACGCAGGGAAACGGCCCGGCCGCCCGTGACACTTTCTCTGCTACGGGAGGGAACCTGCCATCGCATCACTAATGAAAATTGACGATTACGGAACACCGAACACTTCGATGCCGTGGTCGGTTTTTCCGGTGATTGTTTATTCCGCGTTCTGCATCAGCTTGATGGTTAGCTGTCACTCGTTTTCATGCCTCTTTTAGAGATCCAGAACCTTGCCAAGACCTATCGGCAGATGGGCGGTGAGACGACCGTGGCCATCGGAGAGATCTCATGCAAGGTCGAGACGGGCGAATTTGTCAGCTTCGTCGGGCCCTCCGGTTGCGGTAAAACCACTTTGTTGATGTCGATTGCGGGACTGATCGCTCCCAGCGCCGGGCAAGTCGTTATTCACGGAAAAGAGGTGAGTGGGCCACCTCCGAACCTGGTCTTGGTTTTCCAAGACTTCAATAAATCTCTGTTCGCGTGGCGCTCCGTGCTTGGAAATGTTCGCTTCGGTTTAGAGGCGCGGGGAAATCATTCGCGCCAAGGCGACGGCAAAGCTCGCTCGCTGATCGATCTTGTCGGCCTCAAAGGTTTCGAGAATCATTATCCCTGGGAACTTTCGGGCGGGATGCAGCAGCGGGTCGCCATTGCCCGCGCGCTTGCTTACGAGCCCGAAGTTTTGCTGATGGACGAGCCCTTTGGCTCTCTTGACGCGCTAACCCGTCTGGAGTTGGAGGATACGCTTTTACAGCTTTGGGAGGAGTTGGGCACGACGATTTTGTTTATCACGCATGACATCGAAGAGGCCATCTACCTTTCGGACCGAATTTTGTTGCTCAGCCAACGGCCATCGCGGATTATCGAGGAACTGCCAATAAATTTTTCCAGGCCGCGCAATCAAATGTTAACCCGGGCACAACCGGGCTTTATGGAAATCAGAAATCGTATTTACCAACGTATCCACAACGAAAGCGCGCTTTCGTGAACGTTGGCAGAGCTTTTAATTGGCCGGGGTGGATCGCTTTTGCTCTTGTTTTGCTCATCTGGGAGTTCGGCTCCCGCAACAATCCGGCGCTGCAACCCTACCTTCCCCCCGTGAGCCGAATTTTCAGCAGCTTGGGCGAGCTAATTCTCTCCGGCCGGATTGTCAGTCATCTGATGATCACCTTGAGCCGCTTTCTTCAGAGTTATTTGTTTGCCGCTTCGATAGCGGTAATCCTGGGAACGGTCCTGGGATATTTCCGTTTGGCGCACAGCCTGTTTGAGGCGGTGATCGAGTTCTTGCGCCCCATGCCTTCTGTGGCGATCATTCCCGTGGCGGTTTTGTTGCTCGGCATTAGCGACGCCATGATTATTGCCGTCACAGTTTACGCCAGCCTCTGGCCGGTTCTGATCAATACCATCGATGGGGTCCGGCATCTTGAGCGGACGTTGATCGATACCGGCAGAACCTTTGGTCTTAATCGGCGAAAAATTCTTTGGCTGGTCGTCCTGCCGGCGGCAGCGCCCTACATCATC
>JAJONK010000414.1 GCA_021323355.1 Deltaproteobacteria bacterium | reverse complement strand
CTAGCAGGCTACTGAAAAAGACCCATATGCTTCGTTACCGCTCAATCGCCTCGCTGCAACGTACTGTAAGTACGCCTCCGCTCGTCGATTTTTCGCGCGCCTTGCATCTGGATCTTTTTGAGCAGCCTGCAAGAGGCGTTTTTCAGCACCCTGCTAGTCAGCCATGGCTTTAACGGAAGACGCCGCCGCCAAGATCGTACTGATCCGTTCAATCGAAGAGTGTGACCCGCGCGCGTTTTCAGAAGAACTTCGGGCTCAAGCATTTGTCGCGGCACAGGATGCGGAGCCCGGATTAAGTTCCATCGAACGATATGCGGCGCGGTTGTTCGAACATCTCTCGCCTTGGTATCAGTCAATCCTGCAGCTGGCGAAAATCCCGGCTCCCTGGACTTTTCCGGTATGCTCTGCCGCTTTCCTCTTAGGCCTGGCGACTAACCTGCTAGGTCCGGCGCAACAAATCCACGTCATTCGCAATCCAATATTTATTTTGATCGCCTGGAATCTGCTGGTATTTCTGACGCTCTTCGTGCTGTTTGTGCGGCGGAAAATTAAAACACAGCAACTTACGAACGTTGTGCCGGCCGCCAACACAGTTGAGAGCCTCCGCAGTAGCTTACGGAACCATCAATATAAAGCCCCGTGGGTGGTTAAGTACTTGTTGCCGGGGGTGTGGCATTTTTTTCACCGAATGATCTTTGCAGTTCATGAGCAGAAGAATCTGGCTCAGATAATGAGACGTTTCAGCCATCATTGGCTTTCGGTCGCTGGAGCGCTCGTGGTGTCGAGATGGCGGCGCTTGCTTCATCTCGGGTCTGTGTTTATCGCCACCGGAGCCATCGCAGGCATGTATTTTCGCGGTCTGTTTCAGGGTTATCGGGTGGTGTGGGACAGTACTTTCATCGTCGACCAGGAATCTGTCGCCACGTTCATCCGCGTGCTGTTCGGTCCGAGCCTGTGGATTTCTAATTTATTTGGCCTTGGGCTGGCAAATGAAATTAGCGTTAGTGGGCTTCTAACTCCCGGAGGGGATGAGGCGGATGGCTGGATTCATCTGTTCGCGATCTCGGTTTTCGTTGCCGTGGTCCTACCGAGACTTGCGTTGGCGGCTTGGCAGTCGAGCCGGCTTGCTCGATTGTCCGATAACATCGCGTTTCCTCTTGACCACTACTATGGTGAAGTCATCGAGGGACCGATTCGATTGTTGCTCGAGAAAGAGGTCGGGGTGCAAGCGCAAACATTCTCCGCCAAGGTCGCCGGTTTTGTCGCATCGAAACTTTACGATGAGCAGATCGTCCCCAAGCTAATTTTATTTCGTGAACGAGGCGGAAAAATTACCGATTTAAAGTCGGAGTTGACCAGTACTACCGTCGCATTCTTGCCAAAAATACAATCCTTTATTACAGATACTGCGCTACCCGAGTTGCAACTAGCATTGTCACAACGACTTGGTGAGGTGTTAAAGAGCATCGGCACAAGCTTTATTGATGTCAAAGATCCACAGATAGCTTTTGAGGAGTTGTCGATCTTTCCGGCCGGTAGAACTGAACTGAAGATTTCCAATGAATTTAGCCGCGCGATCGCCTTTTCGGTAGGCACATCGATCGCGCTCGCCATAGCTGCGGTTGGCGGCGGCATCGGAGAACAATTAGGTATCGCTATTATCGCTACGGTTTTGGGCACCACCGGCCCTATCGGATTTTTGATCGGGCTGGTAGCAGGTGCGGTGGTGGCTGCTGGAGCATGGTGGTTTGGCAAGGATAAAATCACCGAAACGGTTGAGCACATTCTGCTTCCCGCCGCGGTCGTGCGGACAGCCTTGTGGCAGTCCCGGTTTCAACGACTGCTGGCTGAAGCGCGTGAGAAGTGCGAAGAATCGGTGCGCGCCAAAGTGGACGAGAACCTGCAGACATTGATTCCGCAAATTACCGATGAAATCTTGCTAAGGTTGCGCCGTCTGAGACAGTCTTAAGCCGCCGTCGTCTTCAGCGACCTGACGAATCGGCTGGGCACTTGCTGCCGGAACAGGATTGATTTATGAAAGGCAGTATTGACTCGATAGAAATAAAGATACCCAAGCAGCGCAGGGAAGGAGACAATTATGAAGGATGGTTTTAAAGTCATCGATGCCGACCGGCACATTCTTGAACCGTCGGATCTGTATCAAAAATATTTGCCGGAGAAGTTCAAGAACCGGGTGCGCCTCGAAGGGCCCAATCAGACGGTCCGCTTAGTTGACGGCAAGCCGGTGTCCGACTCAGCACAACGGCCTGGTCGGGTGATGGAGGATTTCGGCTATATTTTCTCGTCGTCAAAACGATGGCGCGAATGTTTCGCCGATGCCTATGCCAACAAATTCGACCCGGCATCCAACGTGCGCGATATGGACCGGGAAGGCATCGATGTCAGCGTCCTGTTTCCGACCATCGGGCTCTACATTATGTGGCGCGACGATATCGATCCGGAACTAAGCGCCGCGATCTGCCGCGCTTATAACACCTGGTTGGCCGAGTACTGCGACTATGATCGTAAACGCCTGCACGGCGTCATGTTGATTCCACTCCAGGATCCGGCGCGAGCGGTCGAGGAGTTAAAATATGCTCGCGAAAAGTTGGGACTGGTCGGGATCTTCTGGCGGCCCAACAAATTCTGCGGGCGCACCTTGGCCAGCCCGGAATACGATCCGGTCTACGAGACGGCGGCCGATCTCGGAGTGACAGTATGCGTGCATGAAGGCGCGCGCACGGTGTTGCCGCAGGCCGGCGACGATCGTTACAGCGAATTCGGGCGCCATATCGCCTGCCATCCGCTGGAGCAGATGCTTGCGTGTCTCAACTTCTGCGCCGATGGCGTGCTGGAAAGATTTCCCAAGCTCAAAGTTGCCCACCTCGAGTCCGGCTGCGGCTGGGTGCCGTTCTGGCTCGAGCGCATGGATGAACACTGGGAGCACGAATCGCATGGCTCAGCCAAGCTGACCAAGGAAAAACCGAGTTACTACTTCAAACGGCAGTGCTGGGTGAGCTGCGAGGCGGGCGAAGAGCTCGCGCCCACATTCGTTGAACATGTCGGTGACGATTACTTGATGATTGCCACCGACTATCCGCATAGCGATGCCATCGATAAATTCCCGGACAAGACCGTGGGCGCGATCAGCAGCAACGAAAAAATTTCCGCCGAGTCGCGGCGCAAAATCCTCTGGGATAATCCGACTAAGACCTTCGGTCTCGGCGCATAACATCGTTCAACTGCATTAGCGAAAGAGGAAAGCCCGGGCGACAAATCGGGCTTTCCTCTTGATGGTTTCGGTTATGCCTCTAGCCAATCTTTCCCGTGGTGCCTAGCTAATTTTGATTCATTTCGCGCATTGAGAAATTTCGTCCCGCCTCGAGATAGCGCCCGCGTTGACTGATGGGAAGTGCCATCGAAAATCATAGCTGTTATTGTTCGGCGCCGTGTTGTGCGGCGCGTTTCTGCAGTTCCTCTGGAGACAGGTC
>JAJONK010000034.1 GCA_021323355.1 Deltaproteobacteria bacterium | reverse complement strand
CTTAGAATATGCTACAGTTCACGCGATCTACTTGGAGCGTACTGCCTATATGCAGTTTGTCGCGAGCTGTGTCGGCAAGCCAGCAATCATGCCGCAGCCTGATATCGATTACATGAAAGAGAACATGAAATACCGTGTTTACGATGGCTTTGCCTATTTCAAGTCTCTATTGCCGAAAAAGGGCAGGCTTTAACAGCTGAGATTTTGTAGCAGACAAAAATAATTGGAGGTTACCGCGATGGCTAAACGTGAACAGAAAGCCACGGAATCAGCAGGCAAAACAAAAACCTTCCCCAGCGATCATTTTCGACAACATCAAAGGATACGAGAACAGCCCGTTCAAGGCTCGTTCTCTGTGGAACATCTTAGGACCGAGTCTGCAGCGGATTGCCCTGACAATGGAAGAGCCTCCTGACACGCCGACGGTCGAATTGATCCGGCGGGTAAAGGATAAGCTCAAACACCGGACACAGCCCCGGGAAGTTCAGCAGTCGGAAGCCGGCTTTTACCAGAACAGTTTTACGGGGGACAAAGTCGATCTAACTCAGTTGCCCATTCCCAAGCATTGGCCGTTGGATGGTGGTCGCTATGCAGGAACGGCAGATTGCGTCATTACTCGGGATCCCGATACCGGCTACTTAAACGTCGGCACCTATCGAATGATGCTTCAAGGTAAGAAAGAAGCCGGTCTCTATCTTTCGCCTGGAAAAGATGCGCGCCTGCATATCACCCGTTCTTGGCAGATGGGCAAACCGGTTGAAGTCGCCGCCGCATGGGGAATTGATCCACTATTTATGGTCGTCGGGTCGCAAACCTTCCCCAAGAACGTTTCGGAATACGAGTTTCTAGGCGGCATCAAGGGCGAACCGATACCTGTGGTCAAGGGAAAAACAACCGACCTGTTGCTGCCGGCGAATGCGGAGTTTGTGATCGAAGGCATCATTAAACCGAATTCGGTGAAGAGCGAAGGCCCATTCGGTGAATTCCCCGGATATTACGGCAGACCCGAAGCCGGCTGCCCTCTTGTTGAAATTACCGCTATCCATTACCGCAACAATCCGATACTCACCAATGCTTTGATGGCCGATTATCCGTCCAACGAGCAGAGTGGGTTTTTTGCTATCATCCGATCGGCGCGGATCTGGGACGATTTAGACAAACTCGGAGTGCCGGGCATTCAGGGAGTCTATGCCCACCCCGCTGGCGCCGGTGGTTTCGGCATGACGGTAATCAGTCTCGAGCAGCGATATGCCGGCCATGCAGCACAGGCATTGGCGCTGGCTGCTCAAGTACCTGGAGGCGCTTATTACACGAAATGGATTATCGCAGTTGATGAAGATATCGATCCGACGGATATGGATCAAGTGATTTGGGCCATGAGTAGTCGCTGCAACCCAATTGATGACCTAGATATTCTCCGCAATACTTGGAGCACCTGGCTGGATCCAACTCAAAATCCACCGGAGAAACGACCATACGGATCAAAAGCCTTGATTAATGCTTGCAAGGAGCACCGCTACCTGCCGGTCTTTTCAAAACGCACAGCGCTCCGCAAGGAGATGTACGATAAAGTTGCCAGTCAATGGAAGAAACTGGGCCTCCCCGGACAAGTGCCGATTGTAAGAGCGTTTGAAGAAGATAAGAAGGTTGTCTACCACGAGGTGGGTGGCTTCGAACCCGGGAAACAGCCCGGAGAAGAGAAATCAGACAAAAAATAAATCAGTTTAATGCTTACCTAAGTGCACCCATGGCTTGGGACGGCCGCTGCTTTACGGCCATCCCAAGCAAATCCGAGATCACCTGCACAATCCATTACAAGAGCCAGGGTCATCCGACATTGCCACGCCGGTACTTAGAACACTACGACGAGTTAAAGCAGTGAACTAACTGATTGCCTCTTCACCCCTCTCGCTGGTTCGAATCCGGATCACTTCTTCAACCGACGAGACAAAGATCTTGCCGTCGCCGATTTTGCCGGTCTGAGCGGACTCAAGAATCGCTTCGACAATCTTCGGCGCCATCTCCTCCGGCGCGAGAATCTCTACCTTGACCTTAGGAAGAAAATCAACCGTGTATTCGGCGCCGCGGTAAAGCTCGGTATGTCCTTTTTGCCGGCCGAAGCCTTTGACCTCGGTGATCGTCATTCCGGTAATCCCAGCGGCGGTTAGCCGCTGCTTAACTTCATCTAACTTGAAAGGCTTTATGATTGCCTCGATTTTTTTCATCATATCCGCCTCCTTAATTGCTGCTGACCATGGTCACCCCTCAATCGGGAAGAGCGACTGGCCTCAGCCTTTTAAATATCAAAGTAGAGGGCGAACTCCCATGGATGGGGCCTGAGGCGGATAGCATCGACCTCATTTTTGCGTTTGAACTCTAGCCAGGTGTCAATCACGTCTTTGGTAAACACATCACCCCTAAGCAGAAAATCCTGATCTTTCTCTAGCGCGTCGAGTGCTTGATCCAAAGATCCCGGCATCGATTTCACCTTGGCGGCTTCTTCGGGCTCGAGCTCGTACAGGTTCTTGTCGATCGGTTTCGGCGGCTCGATCTTGTTACGAATCCCATCAAGCCCCGCCATTAACATCGCGGGGAATGCAAAGTATGGATTGCAGCTCGGATCAGGGGTTCTAAACTCCAGCCTCTTGGCCTTCTCACTGTCGGAATACATCGGGATGCGCACGCAGGCGCTGCGGTTACGAGCCGAGTAGACTAAATTTATCGGCGCTTCGTAGCCGGGAACAAGTCTTCTGTAAGAGTTCGTGGTCGGGGCGATAAAAGCACAGAGCGCGTGGGCGTGTTTGATCAAACCGCCAATGTAGTAGCGCGCGGTGTCGCTGATCAAGCCATAACCTTTTTTATCGTAAAACAGGTTCTTGCCGTTCTTCCACAAACTCTGGTGGCAGTGCATACCGGAGCCGTTATCCTGAAAAAGCGGTTTAGGCATAACCGTGACCACTTTGCCGCGCTGCCGGGCGGTGTTCTTAACGACGTATTTATACAGCAACACGTTGTCCGCCATCTTAGTCATAGTGTCATAGCGCATATCGATTTCGGTCTGTCCACCGGTGGCGACCTCGTGATGATGCACTTCGACCGTGATGCCGCACTTTTGCAGATTCAATACCATCTCCGAGCGAAGGTCTTGGTACTGGTCCATCGGAGGCATCGGAAAATAGCCTTCCTTGTAGCGGATTTTGTTGCCCAGATTCGGACCATCGTTGTTGCCCGAGTTCCAGAACCCCTCCGCAGAGTCGATGTGGTAGTAACCTTCATGATGGTTTTGGTCAAATCGAATGCTGTCAAAGATGAAGAATTCAATTTCAGGACCCCAGTAGCTGATGTCCGCAATACCGCTCGACTTCAGGTACTTCTCCGCTTTCTGCGTGATAAAGCGGGGATCGCGGCTGTAGGGTTCGCGCGTGATCGCGTCTAGAACATTACATACAAAGCTGATGGTTGAATGCTCTCGAAACGGATCCATCATGGCCGTATCCGGATCCGGCAGTAAAATCATGTCGGATTCGTTGATGCTCTGAAACCCCCGGATGCTTGAGCCATCAAATCCGAGCCCTTGCTCAAAAACGTCGGCGGACAATTCTGTCGCGGGGATCGAAAAATGCTGCCACAGTCCCGGAAGATCGATAAACTTAAAATCTACTATCTCGGCTTTATTCTTCTTTGCCATCTCTAAAGAGTCTTTAACCGGCATCTATCTACTCCTTCGTTCTATTTAGCACGTTGAAATCGTCAACCTGTTATCACATTCTCCTGAGTCCAGCTACCCCTTCCGTGCCGCAATTAAGCGTAGCCACGTTCGTTGTGTTGAGTTAGATCTAGACCCATACGTTCCTCTTCTTCAGATACTCTTAATCCCATGGTAGCTTTCAGAATCGATAAAATGATGAAAGTCATTATCAGAGCGAAGGCGATCGTCGCCACTACCGTTATGGCCTGTACGCCAAGCTGTGCAGGATTGCCGTAGAACAGACCATCGTTACCCGCTGGATTAATCGCTTTTGAGGCAAACAAACCGGTCGCTAGAGCTCCCCATGTGCCGCCAATCCCATGGACGCCGACAACATCTAACGAGTCATCGTATCCGAGACGGGCTTTCAGATTGCAGGCTTTATAGCATAACATCCCCCCAACCGCGCCAATGATAATCGCCGACAATGGGCCGACAAAGCCGGCGGCCGGTGTAATAGAAACCAGCCCCGCAACTGCGCCGCTCGCCGCTCCTAGCGCCGTAGGTTTCCCATGTGTGAACCATTCCGTAAACATCCAAGCAAGGGCTGCCGCCGCGGCCGCCGTGTTGGTTGTTACAAAAGCCACGGTGGCTAAACCGTCCGCAGCTAAAGCACTACCGGCATTGAACCCGAACCAACCGACCCAGAGTAGAGAGGCGCCAAGGACCGTAAATGGCAGATTGTGCGGCGTCATCGTCTCATAACCGTAGCCGACACGTCTTCCCAAAAAGTAAGCAGCGGCCAATGCCGAAAATCCGGAGCTAATGTGCACGACTGTGCCGCCGGCAAAATCAAGCGCGCCCATAGCCCCCATCCACCCCTTGCCCCAAACCCAGTGCGCCAGCGGATCGTAAACGAAGGTCGCCCATAACAACACAAAAACGATGAATGTCCCAAACTTGGCCCGTTCCGCAACAGCGCCCGTTATCAGCGCCGGTGTAATGATCGCGAACATCATTTGGAAAACCATAAATGCTTGATGCGGAATGGTCGCGGCGTAATCTGGATTCGGAGTTGTGCCAACACCATTTAAGCCGACCCAGGCGAAAGTACCAATCCAGCCGCCAATATCCGGTCCGAAGGCAAGAGTATAGCCCCACAAAACCCACTGAATACTGATGAGAGCGACCACCACAAAGCTCTGCATGATCGTCCCGAGAACATTTTTGCTCCGCACCAACCCACCATAAAATAAAAATAAGCCGGGAATGGTCATCATCAAAACGAGCGCCGACGAGGTCAGAATCCACGCTGTATCTCCTTTGTCGACACGCGGCTCGGAAGCCACTAGCGGCGCCGTAGCGATAGCTGCCTCAGGTGCCCCGCTAGATGGCGTTAGTTCCTGCCCGAATGCTGCTGCTACGGGAATTGTTGAAGCAAGAAACAGAATCAAAATTAATGCTCTTATGTGTTGTGTCACGACGAACCTCTCTTGGTAGGCCAAGGCCCAGCAGTAGGCGTACTATGCCTATCGGGAGAAACGCAATGGAGATGCCACCTAACCGATAAGATTATTCCCCGAGATTGCGTCAGTCTTGCGAAGCTTGCTTAAACAGTAAACAGATCTCTGCTCGCCGATTAAGCAATTGCACAGTTGTGAGGCAGGCGGGCCATTCAAAATGTGACGGACGTCGTGGAGCATAGTGAGTGATCTACAATCAACTCTTCCGATTGCTTTATTGAGGGTGAATGACTTCGGTCGGTAAGACAAAATGTACGTTTTCCTCGGTAAAACCTAGATGTGAGATTTCCGCGCCTCGTTGAACAAAAAAATCGACGGCCTCGTCTACTAAACGCTCGGGCACGGACGCGCCGGAAGTTATCCCGACCCGCGTCACCCCCTTTAGCCAGCCGGGATCAAGCAGGCCGATTTCACCAATTAAGTATGCAGGAGTTCCTTGCGAGCGCGCAACCGCACAGAGTTGATTCGAATTCTCACTGTTTTCGGATCCTATCACCAGCACCAGATCGACCGCGCGCGTTAACTGTTTCACCGCATCCTGACGGTTTTGTGTCGCATAACAAATGTCTTCTTTCGCAGGCGTGATAATTTTTGGAAACCTTTGCTTGAGCACGTCGATGATATCGCGGGTGTCGTCAACACTGAGAGTTGTCTGGGTTAGAACCGCGACCTTATCAGGATGCGACACTGTAACAGTCTTGGCCTGATCGAGATCGGCAACAATCCTGACGTGCTGAGGCGCCTCACCGCTGGTGCCAACAATCTCGTCGTGCTTTTCATGACCGACAAGAATGATCTCATATCCTTGCGATGCAAACTTTCTTACCTCCCGATGAACTTTGTCGACGAGAGGGCAGGTGGCATCGATCACAAAGGCGAGTTGTTTCTGTTTTGCCTGCTGCCATACCTCAGGGGAAATTCCGTGCGCGCTGAAGATCACTCTGGCGCCCGGGGGAACTTCGTCAATGGATTGGACGAAATGCACGCCGCGAGCGATAAAGTCCCGAACGACATGCCGATTATGGACAATCTCATGAAATACATAGATGGGCGGACCATGTTTCTCAAGAGCTCGCTCCACCGTTGCCAAAGCCATTTCCACACCGGCGCAGAATCCCCGCGGCTTAGCAAGAACAACCTTTTCGACTGTCATGACGATTCTCAATCTGGATGATTCAGATACGGCTGTCAACATGTTCTAGCGCCTTGCCGGCGGCGACAAACGATCATCGGAGTAGGCTCAAAAGTCTCTCGCTAGCGACTGAAGCCCCGTTGGTCGCAACTGCCGGCCAATGCTTCTTCCTTGTCAAAAGCCGCTTCAGGTAAGGTGTTAAATTGGCGCCTATCAGATCATCCTGAGGAATGAATTCGGCCGTGGCATAGTCCTCGAGCGTCCTCACCAGATACGGATATTCTGCGAAATCGCCGCGATTGGTATATAGTAGTGGAACTTGATGTCTGATCACGTCAGCAACAATGCCATAGCCGGGTTTGCTAACAATCACGTCGGCAGCGCGAACAAGGTCGACATAGCTACGCTGAGCGTTAGGAAGCATCAGCAAGTTAGGTTCATTTCGAAGCGCACCGCCGGTAATTATAAAAAAAAATTCTTTCTGCCGCAGCAATCTATCCAGCTGTAATCGCCCAAGCCCATACCCCCCAAAACTCAAAAGAACAGCGGTGGCCACATTCGGTATTCCGAGTCTCTCCCGGGCTTCTGTCCGATCCAGCGCTGAAGACCGGGTAATAAATGGAATGCTTTCTCGCGCTGGGAAGATTTCCACTTCACAACTATGGGGAAGGGTCAGGGCAAGCGTTGTCTTACGGTAGAAGTTCTCCATCTCTTCGACCAGGGGCAGAAAGTCCGGAAGAGCATGCAAAAAGCCTCTATAGATGCCGCTCCAGGAAAAATTTGTGATCGCTACGGAAGGAATGCCGGCTCGGGCGGCCACTTCAAAACAGAGAGGTGGGACGTCGCCGACAATAAGGCCGATGTTATGCTTTGCTACAAAAGCTAGTTCTTGCTCGATTAGGGAAGGAATACGGGCCTGTAAAACCTTGCAAGCCTCCAACGTACGCCCGAGTTCCATCTGCAGGCTGTCATCTTGAACAATCCCGACGTCCAGCGCCTGCGAGCTTTGTTCCACAGAATAGAGCGGATGCTCAAACAGCCATTCCGGAACCGTGCTGCGGACGTAAACGGTCATCTCCGGACAGCGCTCCTTCAGGTTCCAAATGACCTGGCACGAACGGACCGCGTGGCCGTAGCCATGGCCGGTGATATAGTAGAGAAGTGACCTCAAGGGTTGCTTTGATCTATGCGAATTTTAAACTGTAGGCTAGGTTAGCTATGATTTGATTGTCAATACATCGCGTTGAAAATGCAATTCCGCGTTGACTCTGCTCGAGGAGAAATCTTATGACCGGCACCATCAAGAAAATAATCCGACCAAAGGGCTTTGGGTTCATTACTCCGGATGATGGCAGCGAAGAGGTTTTCTTTCATCGGGGCAGCATGGCGCCTCGCAATCAGATAGAAGACTTCAATGAAGGCGACACGGTTCAGTTCCAAACCCGAAAGGGCGAGAAAGGGCCCGTCGCTTTTGACCTAAAGATTCGGTGAAGTAAACCGTTTTCCGACCGCACTCAAACCGTTCTGTATCTCGCATACGGTGCCGATCGCATTACTTGCATCCCTGGACACGACCGAGCTGAGCTGACGAACGACTGCGAATGTATTCCGCAAAGCCAAGAGGTTAGGTTTTGACGCGCCGTACTCTGTGTTAGCGTTCATTGAAGGAGGTAGCCCAAGTGGATGCGAAACACACAAACCGTTTGGTGCATGAGACCAGCCCCTATCTGCTCCAGCACGCCCATAATCCTGTCGATTGGTACCCGTGGAGTGACGAAGCTTTCGCTAAGGCTAAAGAAGAGAATAAGCCGGTTCTACTGAGCATTGGTTACTCCGCATGCCACTGGTGTCATGTTATGGAGCGCGAGTCCTTCGAAAATGAGCAGATCGCGGAACTGATGAACAACCTCTTTATCAACATCAAAGTGGATCGCGAAGAACGCCCGGACTTGGATGAAATCTACATGAATGCTGTACAAATGCTGACCGGCAGGGGAGGTTGGCCAATGACGATGTTTCTTACTCCCGACCGGCAGCCATTCTATGGCGGCACATACTTTCCGCCGCAAGATCGTCATGGCATGCCGGGCTTTACACGTATTCTTCAAGGTGTGGCGCAGGCTTATCGCGACAAACCCGACGATGTTCAGAAGAGCGTTGGGCAAATTCTATCGGCTCTCAAACAAATGTCTCACTCCGACGATCATGAACATGCCTTCGCCCCGGATGCAATTGGCAAAGCTGCTGAACAGATTGCGAGTGCTTACGATGCCGAGAATGGCGGTTTGGGGCAAGCACCGAAATTTCCCAACCCTGGTGTTTACGAACTATTTTTGCGCCAGCATCATCATTCAGGAACCGAACGTTTTCTCAACATGGTCACCCATACCCTAACTAAAATGATGCTAGGCGGAATCTACGATCACTTGGGCGGTGGATTTCATCGCTACTCAGTCGACGAGAAATGGCTCGTGCCTCATTTCGAGAAGATGCTTTACGATAACGCACAGCTGGTTCGAACTTTGGCGCTGCTGTACCGAGCTACCGGTAACAAGCTCTTCAGGCGTGTAATGGAAGAAACTTTGGATTATTTGATCCGTGAAATGCTGCATAGTGAAGGGGGATTTTACTCAACCCAAGATGCCGACAGCGAAGGCGAGGAGGGCAATTTTTTTGTCTGGAGCCGGAAAGAAATTAATCAGATTCTTGGCGAAGAAGACGGTGAAATTTTCACCCGCGTTTACGACGTTACTGAATTAGGTAATTTCGAAGGCAAAAACATCCTTCACCCGATTTTGACTGTCGCTCAAGCGGCCGGGTTGTTCAAGAAAACTCCGGACCAAATTGAAACGCTGATAACTCAGGCGAAGCAGAAGCTTTTCGCAGCGCGCGAGAGACGCGAAAAGCCATTCCGTGACGAGAAGATCATTACGTCTTGGAACGGCCTAATGCTGTCAGGTTTGGCTGAAGCTCTCAAGATTTCGGCGAAGCCAAGTTTCTTGGCAGCCGCCAACCGCACTATCCAACTCATTTTCACGAAAATGTATTCCGATGGCATGCTACTCCATACGTATAAAGACGGGAAAGCGAAACAATTAGGGTTCCTGGATGATTATGCTTTCATTGCGGTCGGATTATTAGATTTTTACGAAGCCACTCTAGAACGTTCTGCATTGGAACGGGCCGTCGAACTTACCGAGGTCATGGTACGGGAGTTTTGGGATTCATCCGAAGGAGGTTTTTTTTATACCGGGAACTCCCATGAACAACTAATTAGCCGCACCAAACCGATTTTCGATGCATCGGTTCCGTCCGGCAATGCCAAAGCGACCGAATTGTTGCTGCGGCTTTATCACTTAACCGGAAAGGAGGATTTTGTCGGCAAAGCTGAAACAGTCCTGCGCTCGTACTCACACGCAATGGAGAGTCAGCCCTTTGGTTTTGCCCACATGTTATGCGCTTTGGACTTTCACTTAGGAAAGCCGAAAGACATTGTCCTAGTAGGCAAACCGGATGATCCAAGAACCACCGAGTTGCTCGCGCTGATCAATTCGCTCTATCTCCCTAACATGACTTTGCAACTCGTCAGTCCCGACGAACCGCTGGACGAGATCTCACCGCTGCTTGCGGGCAAAACGCAGATCAACCGTACCGCCACGGCTTATGTATGTCATAACCATACGTGCTCACCGCCGCTAACTCGGCCCGAAGAACTTAGATCTTTGCTGGTAAATCAATGAGCTTTATTCGATCACGATTTTCGCTTACCTGCGGGCGTATCACATTGGGCTGGAACGCGTTGTGATCGTACCGATGATTCGCTCCAGGTCAGGAAGACTGTAGTATTCTATTTCGATTTTACCCTTATTGCTTCGCGCCTTAGGTAATACTCTTATCTTAGTTCCGAGCGCCCGCTGCAACTCTTCAACGAGAGAACGAAGATCCGGATCAACCGTAGGCGACTCTCGTCGGCGTCGTCTGCCAAGCTTCAAGTTGCGCACCAATTTTTCAGTCTCGCGCGTTGAAAGCGCTCTAGCGAGGACTTCACGGTACGCCGTTATGATAACTGCTTCGCTCTGCAATCCCAGCAAGGCTCTCGCTTGTCCCGCGGGCAGGTTGCCAGAGGCCACTTCTTGCTGCACTTCAGAGGGGAGCGATAAAAGCCGCAAAGCGTTCGTAACGGCGGGCCGGCTTTTACCAACTTTTTCCGCCACTTCTTCCTGACTCCAGGTAAACTCATCCTGTAGGCGGCGGTAGCCGGTGGCTTCTTCGATGGGGTTTAAATCCTCACGCTGAAGGTTTTCGATCAGTGCAAGCTGAAGCGCATCACGGTCGCTTGCCTGTCTAACGACTACCGGCACCGTACTTAAGCCAGCCTTCACCGCGGCGCGCCAGCGGCGTTCGCCAGCTATCAATTCGAATCGCTCACCCTTCGGTCGAACGACCAATGGTTGAATGATCCCTTGACTACGAATCGACATCGCTAACTCTTGAAGCTTGATTTCGTCGAAGGCCCGGCGGGGCTGGAATGGGCTTGGGCTGATCTTGTCGATGTCCACCTGCGTCTTGGGATCGTCGCTTGAGGTGTTCTGAACAGACTGAGGCGGTGCGACTGGGATTAGGGCGCTAAGACCTTTACCCAATCCCGTTTTCTGTAATGACATGTGTGTCTCCCTGTGCAATTAGTTCTTTTGCTAAATCCAGGTAATCTTGCGCCCCACTAGAGCTTGGATCATATAAACAAATCGGCTTGCCGTAACTTGGGCTTTCGCTCAGACGTACGTTTCTGCGGATGATCGACTTAAATAATTTATCGGGAAAATGTTTTTGGATCTCCTCGACGACTTGGTGCGAGAGTCGATTACGGCTATCAAACATCGTTATGATTATGCCCTGCAGTTCCAAAAAAGGATTTAGCCCTTGTTTTACCAACTTCCAGGTCTCGAGGAGGGCGCTTAGTCCTTCGAGAGCATAGTATTCGCTTTGGATCGGAATCAATAAGGAATTCGCTGCAGTCAAACTGTTCAGGGTCAAGAGGCCTAAAGATGGTGGGCAATCAAGAACAATAAAGTCATACTGGTCAGTCAAGGGAGCTAATGCATATTTAAGGCGATATTCACGTCGGTCGGCTTCAACCAACTCGATCTCAGCACCTACCAAGTCTTTGGATGCCGGAACGACAAACAACAAGGGCAGTTCGGTTCCACAAATTACTTCTGCCAGCACATGGGTTCCAGTAATAACGTCGTAAAGACTCGATGTTAGTTCAGAACGATTCAATCCTAAGCCGGTTGTACTGTTTCCCTGGGGATCTACATCAACCAACAATGTTCTTTTCCCTTCAATCGACAATGAAGCGGCCAAATTGATCGAAGTGGTGGTTTTCCCGACACCACCTTTTTGGTTAGCAATCGCGATGACTTTTCCCAAGCTTATTCCTATATAAATTAACTACTTAGATATTAGGGGAGCTGTCGAAGGTTGTAACACAAAGCAGGTCGGAAGGAAAGTAGAAATTTGCGGTTTCACGTGAAACGTTAGTGTTATGAAGACGAAATCTTCAGTTCACGGCGTCTGGAATGTTTCTTTAAATACACAGAGAGTAATGAAATCGCCGCCGGAGTGATGCCAGGGATTCTAGCTGCTTGGCCTATGGATAACGGGCGAATGCGATCCAACTTCTCTCGAACCTCACGTGAGAGTCCATGAATAGCAGCGTAATCAATATCCTGAGGGACCCGAGATCCTTCCATGTTCTTAGAACGATTAATCATCTCAGTCTGGCGGTTAAGGTATCCCGCATATTTCACCTCCACTTCCAGCTGAGTTGCGACATGAGGCGAATACTTTCCGATTTCCGGAGCGAACCGGATCAGATCAGTGATCGTTAACTCCGGCCGACGAAGTAGGTGAGTAAGGGAGCTCTTGTTACCAATCGGTGCGGAGCTTAAACGCGCCAATATTGCGTTTGTTTCGCTGCACGGTGTAACCCGAAGTCGATTCAGCAATTCCGCAAGAGCGGCCATATCGCGTATTTTTTGCTTTAACTTCTCGTAAGCTATTTCGCTAACTGAACCGAGCTTGTATCCGATGGCTGTCAATCTAAGATCTGCATTATCTTCGCGCAACATCAGTCTATACTCCGCACGGGAAGTAAACATCCTGTACGGCTCAGCGTCGGTTCCCTTAGTTACCAAGTCGTCTATCAAAACCCCAATGTACGCCTGATCGCGACCTAAGATCAGAGGATCTTCCCCCCGATTGCTCAAGGCGGCATTGATTCCAGCCATTAGTCCCTGCGCCGCCGCTTCCTCGTAACCAGTGGTTCCGTTTATCTGGCCGGCGTGATATAAGCCCCGGATTAGCTTCGTTTCAAGCGAAGGCTTTAGCTGGGTTGGTTCGACGTAGTCATATTCAATCGCATAGCCCGGTCTCATGATCGCGGCTTTTTCAAGACCTTCAATCGAATGTACTAGATCGACCTGGACCTCCAGTGGCAAGCTAGTGGAAATTCCATTCGGATAGATCTCTACTGTATCCAGCCCCTCGGGTTCGAGAAATATCTGGTGCCGGGTCTTATCGGCAAATCGCACTACCTTATCCTCGATGGATGGACAATATCGTGGGCCGCGGCTTTGAATCACACCTGAATACATTGGTGACAAGTGGATCGCGGAC
>JAJONK010000413.1 GCA_021323355.1 Deltaproteobacteria bacterium | reverse complement strand
GCTGCGGCAAGCTCCCCTTTGCGTTTTAAAGCCACTCCAAGATTGTTGTAGGCCTGGGGAAGATCGGGTTTGAGCTCGACAACCTTTTTGTACCCCGCGATCGCTGCATCGAAGTCACCGCGAATATCGGACTCGATCCAGGCAAGTAGGGTTCTCGCTTCAACATGATCGGGATCAAGGGCAATCGCCTTTCGCACCGACGCTTCGGCGGCTTGGGGATCGCGGAGTCTCAGCAGGGTTATACCCAAAAAGAGATGAAGATCGGGTTCCTGGGGATATCGCCTCAGTAAAGCCTCAAAGACCGCTTTGGCCTCTGCGGCTTTTCCTTCTGCCAGATAGTTCCGCGCCTCCTCCCACTGATTTTCCTTTACGAGAGGAGATGTTGTTTCAGCAGCTAAAGATAGACCCACGCACGTGAGGACGGCCAACCCAACCAGGCAGCCCCTCAACATCTACTTCCACATTTCATTAGGGATTTGGTCTTCTTTACCCTGCTCGACGAGCTGATCGTTCTTAAACGCCTGGCGCAGTCCGATCCAACTGAAGAAAATCACCAGGATCAGCATGCCGACAATCGGAATATTGTCCGGCTTGGTTACGATTGCGAGAAAATTCTGCAAACCGCTTGCTTCGTCCATAAAAGTTAAACACCCGTAAAATAAAGATAATTTTTAAATTAGGCGATATCGTTTCTAATGTCAATGTCGCTGTGCCACTGCCGCAACCGTTCAGTGGTGATGATGATGATGGTGATGACCGCGCCCCTGCTCGTTATGGCGAAAAATCAACGACTTGATCACAACCGGAACAGCTTTGGCGTCGGGCAATTCTTGACCGATATCGATGAAATCGAAATCCTTGAGATCGATTCCGTCGATTGAAATGATTCCTGCCCCGGGCATCAGCTCGCGTTCTATGGCGCCGACAAGTCCTTCCGCCAGCATGCGAATTAGCGGATAGGAAGGGCCAAGCTCCCATCTGATCGCGAGCGCTACGGCTCGGTCAGAATCGAAAATGTCGAAACGCTGTAAAGCCTTCCGAACGGAGCTGGTGATATCGGCGGATGTGATCGTTTCGCTCTGCTCAAATTCAGGCGTAATCACTTGCAGGTTGCGCAGAGGCAGCAATTCCGGATGAGAAAGGTAGATGGTATTGCCGCTGACCTGGACGGTGTACTGGGACGCTCCGATGACGGTAGCGCGAATCCGTACTTCGGCCGGTCGCAATGGAATCTTACCCCCGGCCAGCTGATTGGCGCGCGCCCGGACACGCCGGCCGAGATGGACACCCAGGTCCCCTAGATTCCGCTTTTCGTACCCATAGACAAACTCAGACACCCCGCCTGAAAACATCACCGCGCTCGAGCACCTCGAAGAGCGAGTCGCACAGCACCTGGGCAAACTTCTCCTTGTCCTCTTCGCTCACGGTAGCTCCGAGGGCGAGCTTCACACCGGCCATATTGGCTACTTTGAGCGCGGTATCTTCGAGCCGATTAATCCTACCGGTTTCGTCCATTGCTATCAGGCGCGCGCCGACTTCCATGGCGCAGGTGTCGATAACCTTTCCACCCTGCGCGATTGCGATCTTGCTGGTGCCGCCGCCGATGTCGACATTCATGACGGTGAAATCGCCGCCCTCATGATGGGTCATGCCGACTGCGCCGGAACCATATGCCGCAAGAATCGACTCGAGATTGTGCCCCGCGGTGGCACATACGAACTTACCCGCCTCCGCGGAAAAAAGGGCGGCTATGGCCTCGGCGTTTTTCTTTTTCGCAGCCTCCCCAGTCACAATGATCGCGCCGGTGTCGATGTCGCTGGGCGTCAGATTAGCTTTGCGGTACGAATCATGGATGAACTCATTCAACTTGTCAGTATCGATCGTCGTTTTGTCGACATAGGGGGTTAAGAGGATCGGCGACTCATGGAGCATCTCGCGATTGACGACAACGAAACGGCTCGATAAAGCCATCCCCTGCCGACGCAAAGTCAGGCGGGAGAAAATCAGGTGCGATGTCGATGAACCGATGTCGATACCGACCGAATTAAGCGTAATTCGCTCGGAGCGCCACATCGGATGATCTTCGTCCATGACGATGCCCTCTTCATCGTCACCGTATTCATCCTCGTGCCCCTCGTGCAGAATGAGTATGTCGGTCTCAAGGTTTTCCATCAAACTCGTGGCGTTCCTTTCTCCAGCCAAAACGGCGAAAAATGATGAAGGTTCTTTGATTAACACAAGAAACATCGTCTTGCCACTGACGGGGAAGCGAAACGAGAGCACGGATAGACAACCCCTAGGATCGGCGATAAGATGCCCTCCAGCGTCACCCAATGGGACAAGAGGAATTTCAAGAACTCTCCTCATTCTTGAAGCGCTTTATTCGGCGCTTCAAATTTCTTAAGGGAATTGAGTGCATCTGTCTCACGGCAATATGCGCGCTACTGCTTTTGGCAGTCGGCCCGGGTGTCGAACAGATCAAAACTTTTTTTCCTTATGCGCCGCTGGTCTACAGCGGGTTTGATCTTCTGGACCATCATTCAGCTCGCGCGGCGGTTTTCACAGGAACATGCAGCGCGTTACGTCGAGCAAAAACAGCCAAAACTGCGCAATAATCTAATCAACTCTTTGCAACTCTACCCGCAGGTAGCGAACGCTCAGAGTGCGCGAGGATTTTCGGCGCCGATGGTGCTCGCGCTGCTACGCACCACCCGCAAGGAAGTTTCCGGGCTCAAGCTTAACGATTTGCTCGACACGCACCGGCTTAAGAGCAGTCTACGGCTGTTTTTTCTTCTTGCCATTCCAGTGCTGGGGATGGTGCTTTTCAATCCTTCGTGGGTAGGCCAAACGTTCAGCTTATTGACGCATCCGTTGGACCACATGCCGCCATCCCAAACAGCCATAGAAGTTAATCCTCCAGGGCTGCGCGTTGTGCGTGGCGCGCCGGTGACGATCGAGGCGACAACTTCAGGAGCCATCCCGAAAACTCTTGATCTCATCGTCTGGGCCGGCACGAATGATCGCGGTGAGCTCGTTGGTGAGGAAAAACTAGTCATGGAGAGCCTGGGTGAAGGCAAGTTTAGGGTCAAGCTCGCTCATTTGAAAAGAACCTTGAGCTACCGTGCCGCCAGCGGCGCGTTTTCTTCGCCGACTTACTCCGCCGAAGCCATCGATCCGCCCGAGATCGGCAACCTGCAGCTGACTGTTTATCCACCGGCGTACACCGGACTCGGCGCAACTTCCTCGACCAGCGGCAACATCGAGGGACTCAAGGGCTCCAACCTCAGGATCAATGCGATTAGCACAAAAGACATCGTCAAAGCGGAAATCGTTCTTGGTGATGGCAAGCGCGTTCCGCTGAAGATTGATGGACGCAAGCTGCAAGGCAATGCGGTGCTTTTTCAATCACAGCAATACCAGATCCTTGTGGAAGATCGCCATGGCTTTCGAAATTCGCCGATATCCTATGATCTGAAGGTTAAGCCCGATGGCTTTCCCACCATCGACCTGCTCCGCCCAACTGAAGATTTGGAGATTAACGGCGACGAGATGCTGACCCTTGAATACAGCGCGCGTGACGATTTCGGCCTCGCTGAAGTGACACTTTCGGTGAAAGTCGGCGAGCGACAAGAGAAGATTCGACTGCAGAAAGATGATGCCCGCAGGCTAATTCTCCGCGACCAATACCGTTGGGACCTCGGCCGGCTGGCATTGCGCGACGGAGAGGACGCGTTGGTCAACCTTGAGGTCACGGATAATGACACGGTTTCCGGACCCAAGCTGGGCTCATCGCGCGCGATCAGGCTGCGGCTTAAGAATATCAAGGGCGAACATCAACAGATTGCCGAGATGGTCCGTGAACTTAACAGTCGAATGGTCGATCTGCTGGGTGATCACCTGGAAAAGCCGATGCCGGAAGAAAACAACGCGGCTCGCGCGCCCGACACGAACCAGAAATTTGAGCAAAACCTGGCCGAAGCATTGAAGCAAACCGAAGAAGTGATGCGCAGAACCGAAAAGGACCGGCTTTCCGACTTCGCCACCTGGTCCGATCTTGAAGCGTTGAAGCGAAATCTGCAGTTCACCAAGGAAGAGTTGCTCAAGAAACAAGAGCAGGCTCAGTCTGCTGATGATAAATTGAGAGCCCGCGATGAGATTTCGTCGGAACTGGAGCGCATGTCGCTGCTCTCGGAAGACATCAGCAAGCGGCTAAAGGCGCAGGAGATGGCCTCGACTGCGCAGGACCTGGCGCGCAGTCAGGAGCGCCTCATGGAATCTTTGGAAAAGCTTCAGAGCGGCGACACGAATCTGGATTCGCTTCTCAAGCAGCTTTCCGAACTCACCAAGTCACTGGCCGCGCTGCAACAAGCCATGTCGCAGATGGCGCAACAACTGCCCGATGATTTCATGAATATGGAATCGATGCGCAGCTTAGGGTTCAACGAGATGTTTTCGGCGCTCGATGAGATCCGCAAGAAACTGATGCAAGGCGACATCGAGGGGGCGCGCCAGCTTGCTCGGGAATTGTTCAATCAGATGGCGCAGATGGTGGCGTCATTGCAGAACTCCCAGCGCTCGGCGATGGCTTCAAGCATGGGGCGTATGCAAGGCGAGATGTCGCGTTCAACCAATGAGTTGCAGCAGATCGCGCGCGAGCAGCAGGAAATACTCTTGAACACGGAAGACATCAATAAGTCGGCGTTGAGCGACCGAGCTCTTTCCCGATCGCGAGGGGCCGGAAGATCCCGAAGCCGCCACCAAGCTCGACGACGCGACGATGAATCAACTTCTTAAAAATTTGATCGCAAAGCTGCTGAGCAAGGATTTTCCGGGCTATGGCGAAGGCGAGGGGTTAGCACGCAAAGAGCTAGCAAAAAAACGTGATCCTTCACAGGTTGAGAGAGCGCGGCGCGCTGAAAGCACCTTGGATAACCTGAAGTCCGAGCTGGACAGTTTGATGGGCCAATCGATGCAGGCGCTCAAGGAATCCGATCAAAAACAACTCCGCGATCTCGCCAACCGCCAAGGAGTTTTGCGCGAACGCACTGAATCTCTGCATGAGAAGCTGGAGTCACTTTTTCAACTTTTCCCATCACTCGATCCAAAAATCGTCCAAAATATCGGCGAAGCCGGGAAATCCATGAACAATGCCAACGAGCGTCTCGGCCGGCTCGATTCACAAGGCGCCGTACCACCTGAACGTGATGCGCTGGACCGGCTTTCGCAGTCACAACAACAAATGCAATCGGCCATGCAACAAATGGCTCAACGCGGCCAGCTTGGCAACATGCCGGTAACCCGGTTATTCCGGCAAGGCCGGTTCATGCCGGGAGGAATGCTAACGCCGCTACCGGGCATGCCGCAGTTTCCGGAGTTTGACGTTGATAGCGGTTTCACCGGACTGGATACCGAGAAATTCCGTCTTCCCGGCAAGGAAGAATACAAAGCTCCGCGAAATTTTCGTGAAGAGATCCTGGACTCTCTCAAGCAAGGCGTTCCGCCTCAGCTAAAGGACCAGATCGAACGCTATTTCAAAAATCTTTCCGAGTAACAGCCTTTGAAATATCGAACTGTTTTCGCAGCAATTGTTATTTTGCTCGGTTTAGCGGCGCAACTGTTCGCCGCTGAGGTGGAGGACAAGTTCAAGGAGGGCCAAGAGCTCCTCGATGCCTGGCGTATTAGCCAAGCTGAAGAGCTCGCGGTGAAGTCATTGCGTGACAACCCGAAGTCCCCCGATGCGCTGGATTTCGATGCCCGGGTAAAATTCTACCAAGGCCGGTACCAGGAAGCTCTGGCGTCCATCGACAGGGCTCTTACCATTGATTCCAATGTAAAACAGCGCCAGGGATTAAAGCTGCTAAGCCAGTTCACCGTCGACGTCATCAAAACGCTCAAGCGTTATGAGAGCGCCCATTTCGTGCTTTACCTCGATGAAAAACGCGACGGGATATTGGCAACCCATGCCCTCGATGCTTTGGAAAAGAGCTACCAGGCGGTAGGCGCGGAACTCGGTTACTACCCTAAGGAGAAAGTCCGCGTGGAGGTCGCCCCAGATGCGCCGAGCTTCAACGCGATTTCGACTCTCTCTCTGCGCGATATTGAGGAGACCGGCGCCGTGGGCATCTGTAAGTTCAATAAGCTTATGATCATCTCGCCGCGGGCGCTGAGTCTCGGCTATCGCTGGGTCGATTCCTTGAGCCATGAATATCTTCATTACGCGATCGTCGGTCTCACCAACAACCAGGCGCCGATCTGGCTGCACGAAGGAATGGCGCGCTTTTACGAAACTCGCTGGCGCAAACCGGTGCCGCCCAAGGAAGCAGCCGAGGACTATCTGACGCCCGCCAATCAAACCTTGCTGGTGCAAGCTCTGGAGAAAAACCAATTCGTCGGATTCAAGAAGATGGAACCCTCGCTGATTCATTTGGAGACACCCGAGCAAGTTCAACTGGCTTATGCCGAGGCTGCGTCCGCGATCGACTACATCAATCAAAGCAAGGGTAAGGCCGGCGTACGGGAGCTATTGGCGACGCTTAATGAAACATCCACATCCGAGGCGATTTCAAAGGTGTTGGGCCTGTCTTTCGATGCGTTCGAGGTTCAGTGGAAAAATTTTCTGAAACAAAAGGGCCTCAAAGAAATCGAAGGCACCCGCGTGCGCCGGCTGAAAGTTAAAAAAGATCAAAACGAAGACCAAGAAATTGTCGAGCTCAAGGAGATCCAATCGGCGGTGGCGCGTAACCGTACCCACCTTGGCGATCAACTATCAAATAAGGGCCGAACCGTAGCGGCGGCCAACGAATACCAGCGCGCCTTGCAGGCCAGCCCGCACTCTCCAATCATTCTCAACAAGTTGGGACGGGTTTTAATCCAGATGAATCGCTACCCCGAGGCGCTGACTCCGTTGAAGAAAGCGCTTGATTTGGATCCGGACAACGGCGGCACCTACGTTCAACTCGGCCGCATTTATCATGCGACAAAAAATTATCAGGAGACTAAGAACGCACTAGAGGAAGCGATTCAAATCAATCCTTTCAATCCGCTTATTTTTAAGCTACTGACCGAAGTCTACGCATCCTTGGGCGAGAAGGAAAAAGCGCAACTGGCAAAGGCTTCGCTCGATAAGTTGCTCGGCGCCAACTAAAAAGGAACCTGGATGGACGCGGCTAAAATTCATCAACATGAAATTGCGGAGATCGAAGAATTCGCGGCTAAACGCGACACGATGCTGGGCGAAATTCGCAAGGTCATCGTCGGTCAAGATAGGGTCGTCGAAGAAGTTTTGATCGCGCTGTTTGCCCGCGGACACTGCCTGTTGGTGGGCGTCCCGGGTTTGGCCAAAACGCTGTTGATCAGCACGCTGGCAGAGATCCTGGATCTAGAATTCAACCGTATTCAGTTTACTCCCGACCTTATGCCTTCCGACATCACCGGAACCGACATTCTACAAGAGGATCCATCGACCGGCAGGCGGCAGTTTCAATTCCTCAAAGGGCCGATATTCACGAACATTTTGCTCGCTGATGAGATCAACCGCACGCCGCCCAAGACCCAAGCGGCGCTGCTGCAGTCGATGCAGGAATACAAAGTCACCGCCGGCGGAACAACTTTTCCGCTGGATCTGCCGTTTTTTGTCTTGGCAACCCAGAATCCCATCGAACAGGAAGGCACCTATCCACTTCCCGAAGCGCAGCTCGACCGGTTTATGCTCAACATCGAAATCGGTTATCCGGATTTCGATGACGAAGTGCAAATCGTTCTGCAAACGACTTCCAATGAAAAACCGTCGCCGCGCAAGGTTATGGAAGGGGCCGCGATCCTGCGCTACCAGGAACTCGTTAGACGTGTTCCCGTCTCACCTTTTGTGGTTTCGTATGCCGTGGCGCTGTCGCAGAATTCACGGCCGCAAAATGACGATGCGCCGCAGTTCGTCAGAGATTATGTCGAGTGGGGCGCCGGACCGCGAGCTTCGCAGTATCTGATCCTCGGCGCCAAGGCGCGCACCATTCTCCAAGGTCGCTATGCCGTTTCAATCGAAGACATTCAAGCGCTTGCGCCGTCGGTCCTACGCCATCGAGTCGTGCCGAACTATAAGGCCCAGGGCGAAGGATTGTCGTCGGTAGATATCATCCAGCGGCTGCTTAGCGAGGTGAAACCGCCGAAGGACGGGAAAACGGCGCTTTGAGCATCTAAAACTCTCCGG
>JAJONK010000412.1 GCA_021323355.1 Deltaproteobacteria bacterium | reverse complement strand
CTAAGCCATAATGCTGCTCAAGCTTTTGATCCGGCAAATAGTCTGTGATGTTGAGCGGCACACCGTGCAAATCCAGGCGAAAAGTTTTCCGTCCGTCGGTACCCGCGCGCTCTGAAACGATCTTGGCGCCGGCGAACTCGACGTAAAAATCTGCCGTCTTACGCGGATCCGGCGTTTTGAAATGCAGATGATTGACTCTGAAACCCATGACTACCTCCGTGATCGGCCAAAAGTTGACTGCTTTTCTACTCTTGTGGAATTCCCTATTGCAAGCCAGAAGAATATTCAAGGATGCCGGGCACAGCGAAACAATAGATCAGGAAAACTCAGTTGCACATTATTCCTGTAGACTCTTCCAGGATGCGCGCGAGTCCTGTAAAGTCGGAGACTATTTGACCGCTATGAGGGGAGTATTCGATACTACGCAGTACCTAAGGTTGCAACCGACCACTCTTTGAACCGCGCTCCAGATCGCTTCTAAGCTTTAAATCTCAGTGACTCGGCACCGCCCAGGCGTCTGCCTGTATACCTAGCCGCAACCTTATGTCTCCCGAACTTCTTGCTTGGCTCACCGCCGTTTCATTCGCGCTTTCCAATGTCTCAGTGCGTAACGGGCTGAACTATTCGACTCCTTTCACGGCGACTTTAGTTTCCTTGATCGTCCACACTGTGGCTCTCTGGACCGTGGTCTTTCTGACCACGGGCATACCGCAGGTTGCATTAGCCGCCGTCGTCGTTATTGCCATAACCGGCATTCTCCAGCCGATCATGCGTCACTGCCACTACACCGGCATCCACAAGCTCGGCACATCCCGGGCCGTTACTCTGCGTAACACTTTTCCGTTGCCGGCGGTGCTCATCGGCATCCTGTTTCTTGGCGAACCGATTACCCCTCTCGGCATGGCCGGAACAGTCTCCGTAGTGGCCGGAATCGTTCTCACTTCTTGGCGCATTGACAAACATTTGCCGTCTTTTCATTGGTCGCATCTCATGTACCCTGTCGCAACCGCCCTAATTACCGCGGTCGTCCATCCTTTACGGCGTTACGCATTGATCCAATCGAATGAGCCGCTGTTTTTCACAGCGGTCGTCGGTCCGATTTCTCTCCTGGCGCTCGCCGCCTATTATGTGACGCCTATCTGCAAAGAGAAATTGGTGTGGGATCGACGAGCGTTCTGGCCGTTTTTTGTATCCGGATTCTTTGAGACGCTGGCGGTTCTCCTGATGCTCCTGGCATTCTCGCTGGGACCGGTGGTCGTCGTCTCGCCCATTTCCTCCACCACACCGATCTGGACCCTTATCATTAGCGCGATTTTTCTACGCAAGGTTGAAAGGATTACCATCGCCAGTGCCGTTGGCACCGTGCTGGTCGTCGCCGGCGTGGTTGCCATCGCATTGACACATTGAAACTAATATTCGCTTCCGTCCGCATGCGCTTATTTTGAGGTCGGATCCTGTCGCGGCGCAACAACTATACCGACCCGGGTTAGAGACCCCACACAAATCGCCATTGAAGCTCCGTTGTGCTATGTGATTCGGTGTGCCGAAGTAAGTAGCTTCTAGCAGAATTAGAAAAGCTATAGGAGAGTACGGAATGAAATACGGAGTGTTCTTACCGGTGTCGGGTCGCGCTGCGAGTCGCAAGACCTTGATGCAGGCCGCGCAGCAGGCAGAATCCCTGGGTTACGATTCGGTATGGGCCGCGGACCGTCTCGTCATGCCGTGGAAGATTGACACTGCTTATCCTTATAGCAAGGAGTCGACGTTCATCGTACCGCCCGATCGGCCGTTTTTCGATACACTAACTTGTCTAGCTTTTCTGGCTGGATGCACGGAAACAATTCAGTTAGGGATGAGATCGATCAACTCTCAACCGGAAGACTGATAATGGGGGTAGGCGTGGGTTGGATGGAAGAAGAGTTTGCCGCCATGAACGCGCCGTTCAAAGAGCGAGGCGCAGTTTCCGACGAGCAGCTGACTTTGCTGAAGCAACTCTGGACCGAAGAGCACATCACGTTCAGGGGCAAGTACTACAACGTCAACGACATAGCTTTCAATCCTAAACCCTATCAAAAACCGCGAGTTCCCATCTGGGTGGGCGGTGAAGGCAAATACGCTCAGCGCCGCGCCGGCCGATTTGGCGATGCTTGGTTTCCTTACTTCGTGCGAATTACGCCGGCGGAATTAGCGGCGCGCTTCGAATACGTTCGGAAAATCGCCAGAGAGGCCGGGCGCAGCCCCGATGAATTAACCCTGACCTGCTGTTTGCCCATCGAGTTAACGCCCGACGATGCGCAACAGGAAGAAAATTATTTAAAGGGCAGCGTTGAACAAGTCACCGACCGATTGCAAATGTTCCAAAAGGTTGGAGTCACGCACATTGGCCTGCAGTTCATGGTACCGCATTATCCGGAGCGTCAGGAACAGATCGAGCGCTTCGCAAAAGAGGCGCTGCCCGCGTTGAAAGCTTACGGTAAGACTTAATCGTCCTCCTGTTCGCCCGAGCTAACGTTTGCCATCGCATCGTTTGCCTTTTCGCATGAGTAACGTTTAGCGCGTCTCGAACCAAGGAAACTTCTGGAACGACGGAAAGCCTCCGAACGCTTTGACCTTGATTGGAACATTTGGAACTATGGGAACGAGTGGAACGATTCGAAACTGCCGGAGTGTCTTGAAGTTAAACCTGTGGACGGGTAAAAACGGAACTTAAACAATCAGAACTCAGGAAGGATTTTTCATGGCCAGTTTACCGCGCATCGCATTGATCCTGACGGGAGGAACCATCGATTCATTGGGCAAGGACAGGTTAGATCTTGCCTGGTATATCGAAGCAGGAAAAAGACTTGGTGATGGAGAGCTTCTGCAGCAACTTCCCGAGTTAAAAGATATCGCCCAGGTACAAGAGATTCCGTTTCGCCGTTTACCAAGTCACGCGCTAATCGATAAGGATTGGCTCGATCTCGTGCGAACGATTCATGCGATTTTCGACGACGACAAGGCCGACGGCATCGTTATCACTCACGGCACCAACACCATCGAAGAGACCGCCTATTTTCTGAATCTGACTCTAAAAACGGATAAGCCGGTAGTGGTCGTCGGCTCGATGCGGCCGGCCTCGGCGATCAGCGCCGATGGATATTTGAATTTGGTCAATGCCATCAAAGTCGCCGCCGAGCCATCCTCGCGCGGGCGCGGCTGCATGCTGGTGATGAACGATACGATTTTTAATGGACGGGATGTGACGAAGAACGCCACTTACCGGGTCGAAGCTTTCCAGTCGCGCGATCTCGGGCCGCTGGGATTTGCCGATGGCGACGGCAAGATCGTTTACTATCACCAACCGGTAAGAAAACACACGGTGGACACTGAATTCGACGTGCGCAACCTACAGACCCTGCCGCGCGTTGACATGGTGCTCTCGTATGTCGGCGCCGACGGCACGATGATTGAAGCCGCCGCCAATGCCGGAGCCAAAGGTATCGTCAGCGCCGGCACCGGCGCCGGACGGCCGACGCCGGCGGAAGACGCGGCTTTCGACAAAGCTTTCAAAGAGAAAGGAATGATTATGTGCCTTTGCAGCCGGGTTGCCTCCGGCCGGGTAGTGCGAAGCCCCGGCTTGGCCAGGCGTGGATTCGTTGCCGGCGACAACTTGCAACCGTGGAAAGCGCGCCTGCTGCTCTCTTTAGCGCTTACGAAAACCAATAATGCCGACGAGATTCAGAGAATGTTCGATACGTATTAATGAAACACCTTCTCGGGTCCGAAAGGTGCCGTAGCGCAAGACAAGTTTGCAAAACGATTCTACCATCATCGCCGGAAACTGAGCCGAACTGAGCCCAAGGTGTATGAAGAAGAAATGCAATTGAGCTTAACGACGAGCTACGTGCTGGATACGACTTGCACTAAGGCGCAAAACGAAGCATCCGGAGAAAACACGCCCAGCAGTAGGGGCCGTGAAACAAACCTCAGGCTAGTGTCCCGGTGTATTGTCGGCGCGAGGACCGTCGTTGCGGCGAATGCACGTCGCAAATCTTGGAGAAATTGCTATCCCTGATGCGAGCACCGGAATGCATCGGTAATGGGTTGGGGTGCAGTGTAGATTAGGAGAACCGCCGAAGCGAACTTATGTCCGCTCGGGTGCCGGCAAGGCATCAGGTTCGGGCGCCGCTCGGCGTACCTTGCCTGCTGCGATCTCGCGGAGAGCTACGACAATAGCTCGATTATCCGAGGCCAAGAGAGGCTTCGCTCCCTTTAGGAGCTGCTTGGCTCTTTTTGCCGCTAGTATTACAAGCTCAAAACGACTAGGAATTTCCGACAGACAGTCTTCTACAGTGATTCTGGCCATAACGGTATGTTATCTTGCCGCATCGCGTTTAACAAGAGATCGGCGCAAGCGCAGCGTTGCCATGGGCGAGCGAGAGTTTTGCCTCTTGCGTGATTGCAGCGCACCTGGCGAAGATCGCCGAGTTACGAATCTATATCAACAGTCTCAGCAATTGACGACGACGGTTCACGGACGCGATGGCTTGGGGCGCACGACTTCCACCGAGCAGTTCGCGCGCACAGCGACATCGGAAGAAACGCTGCCGATAAGAAAACGTTCGATCCCGCTTAGCCCCCGTGCTCCGATCACGATGCAGTCCGCCTGCCAATCTATGGCGGCGTCCAGAAGGCGTTGACTCGGAGCGCCTCTTATAACTTCGCGCGAAATCTCTAATCCTGCGCCCTGTAGCTTGTCGCTCGCGGCTTTCATCATTCGGTCAACCCATGCTTGATCATCATCCGAATCTGCCGCACTCGACCAACGTGCCAAACGCGGGATAAGAGACGGCGTGAGAATTGAAAGCCGGTCATCGATTACGGTAATCAAATGGGCTTGGCTTCCCGCCGGCCACGTACGCTCGGCCACCGCCTCCATTGCCAACTCAGCATCAGGCGATCCGTCGAGACCAATGATAATACGCACCGAGGTCTCCCCACGGCTCGGCGAACGCCGCCCAACTCTGACGGAGCGTTCACAGGCACCGACGACTTTTCGCAGTATACTGCCCATTTGTATTCGCTCGATGAACGAATGCTTTCCAGCGCCGATGACGACCATGTCGGCGCCCCATTCTTCAGCCTTCAAGATAATACCCCAGCCAGGCCAGTTCACATCTGTTTCGGCGCTTACCGCCCATGATGGAAATAGCTGCTCGACGCGGGCGGCGCCTTGAGCCGCCACGGAAGCAGCCTCTTCCCGTGCCTTCAAAGCTCGCGCGCGCATTTCTTCGCCCCGTTTCCGGATCTTCTCATCCAACGGCGAAGATCCCCAATCCTTTGGGTCAACCGTGGGGGGCAGGAATGCATCTGCGACG